>JAQBPA010000022.1 GCA_028287765.1 Bacteriovoracaceae bacterium | reverse complement strand
CTCGGGCACTCCGCTTCCAAGTTCTTCCTTAGAAATTTCTGGCACTCCTGGTGTCAAAGTTTTTGGAACTTGCATTTCAAGCGATGGAACTAAAACGACCCACTTTGAAGGGACAATCCCGACAAAGGTTGAACTCGAGATTGGCGTTCAGAAATGTTCATTCAGCTCTTCTTCAAAAAAAGGGAAAATTAATGTCCGTCTTTCACATAGTCAGGAAGTCGTCATTAATAAGGAAATCGACGTTCCGACTGCGGGTGTCGAGATCTCTATTCCCCTTGGTAAATAGCGCTTCAAATTTAAAATCTCACATTAAATCTATCTCCGGCTAACTGCTCTGCAAAAATTTAATTCAATCAAAACAACTGTGCATAATTTTGCAGGCAAAGTTCAGCCGCCTGTATTCACGCGATATAAATAGATTTTATTTAAGTGACAAATTTTGCCCAGTCCTTTTTGGGGCTGGATCTCAATTCATCCGAAGATTGTTAAACTGATTAAAAGAGAGAGGAGACCAATCAGTATGACAAATAAACGAATTGGAATTTTCATGGGGTTCTTGGGAGCATCTATTTTTTCGTGGTGGATAACTGCCGCACATTCAGAAGGTAGTATGAAGCCGACTGTTCTAAGTACGGATTCGGATCCGATCGCCGATTGTCAGCTTGGCGGAGAAGGTTGTTCTGGTGGAATAATTTTAACGCCAGACTAGATCGTGGCTTTTTGATATTTAGTTAATTTCCCTTTGGCAATACTTCGAACGAGCCCCCGGCTGATGAGACCTTTAATCTCATTCATCATGGGGGTTCGACTTATTTTGAGAAGTTTTTGAGCAGTTAAACGATCGATACTTCCGTTTGTTTCGATATATTTTAAAATCCATTCTTGACGTTCTGAAAGCGTATGGACGGATTGCTCAGAAGATAAAATAACGTAATCGACCTCTTTGGAAAGTCCGTAAGAGCCATGATTTGTTTCGATCAAATCTGTATTTAATTTTGGATCAATTAAATTTCGAAGCCGTCGAATGGAGGTGTAAATACGTGTGTCGTGAACAAGAGGATTATATTGTTCATGCCATACGTGAATAGTGAGTTCTTCTTTTGAAAAAAGTTTTGTAGGATGATCGATAAAAAATTTGAGAAGAAAGCCTAAGACATCTTTTCCTTCAAGAGGCATAAACCATTTGCCGATCCTTACTAGGTTTTTAATCTTATCAAAAACAAGTAGATTGTTTTTTTCTAAGCTCGAAGGAATTTTGGACGTAAAATAAGTCGAAACGCCTTGTCTGCTCTGCACGGTTACGCGATTGAGAAAATCAAATCCAATAAGAGAAATGATTCGATCAAAGAACTTTCGTTGATGAGGTTCAACTCCAGAAGAAAAAGAAACGCTTGTCTTTGAAGTTTTATAAGGCGCTAAAATTTGGTGAAAATATTTATAAGGACTATTGCCTTCAATTTGATTTAGACACATTTCAAATTGAGATTGTTTTCCATCCTTCAGGTGGGCGAGCGCATGAAGAGCCAAAAATAGATCTATTTCGTTACATGGATCGATTTCTTTTACGAGTACTTCCGCACGACTCAATCGGCCAAGCGCGTTACTGAGACGCCCAAAATGCAAATCAATAATACTTAAACCCAGTAAGGTTCGTAATTCCCAAATAAAGTATTCCGATTCTCGGAAGAATTGAACGCAACTTCCAAGGAGATCTTCCGCACGTTTGATTTGACCTTCCATGAGATAGTGGAGACCAGAAAGCGAGCGATAGACCATTTTATACGGGACACTCACGTGAGTAGGGGATTCGCTTGCCGGAAAATCTAGAGCGCGCCCAAGCTCTTTCGGAGCAAAATTCATCCAATGAAGTTCAAGTTGGAAATTTTTTATAAATACTCGATCTTCAAAAGTTAGAGTTTTGAGAGATAGCTCTGGAATTGGACGAATTATGTTCTCAAAATTTTTCACCAAGACATTTTCTAAAGAACATTGCATTTCCTCAGCAAGAAAAATCCACCGCGTGTTTCGCTTAGTTAAGTCAAAAGTCAAAAATTTATTGAGCATCGACAGAGATTCGGTAAACAATCCTGTTTTTGGTTTCGCCCACACAAGACTTTGCCATACGCCCCATTGATCAACCATCGTCAATTCTTTTATAGTGTCCCATGCATCTGTTTTTGCCCAGAGCGCTTCAGCATTCTTGAGCCGACCCTGATAAGCAAAATGTCGAGCTTGAACATCTAGGCAAGTCCGTCGAATCATTTTTAATCTAAAATGCTCTGACATATTTAGTAAATGCTGGGTGTCGGATAAACTCTGGGAGATCAAACCGGAATTATAGCGAGCGATAGCTAAATTGATTCCGCTCCAAAGTTCTCGAATATTATTTTTCGATTTTGAAAAATAAAGCTTTGCAGAAAACGCATGGTTTTCGCATTGTTTGAAATCGCCGAGAGTATTAAGGCAGCGCCAATACGCCATGTGGAGACGTGCAAATAGTTCGTCTGAAGGATCATCTCTCAATTTGGCAATGAGAGCTTCTGCTTTTTGTACGAGAGCGAGGGCGCCGGGTGTGTCTTCAAACGCTTTATAATTTGCCTTAACGAGAAGACTCTCAATAAAAATGGCGCTCGACGGATCACAATATTCCATGCTTCTTTCAGCATAGGACACAGACTCTGTCGTTTCACCTAGCGAACCTGAAGTGATGGCCATACTGAGATAGAGTCGCGCCATTTCAGTTTTGTCTTTTGTAATGGTTAGACGAAACTGAGTGTCATTTTTTAAAGTTTGTTGTTTTTCTAAGAATCGAAGCGCCATGGCTCTAGCTTCAAAGGATTCAATGGAGATGATTTGTTTGAGCGATTCGCTCAGCTCAGTGATATCTGTGGACTCGCCGCGATGGCGCATTTCGGGCATTATCACGTCAAAGTACTTTGCTGCTCGTTCGAATTGCTTCATTTCAGTGAGTTGAAAAATAATTTCTTTTTGTTCTTCGTAGCCCGTTTCATTTTGCAATTCTTTACATATTTCTCGACGAAATTTTTCAAGGTTAACAGATCCATTTAGAAAATTTTTAAAATCAGATGTCAGCCGAAAAGTTTCTAAGTTTTGACTGATAAATCCCGTATTCATAAGTCGATTCAGAACAGAAGAGCCGAGCTGATTTAAAAATTTTGATTCAAATAATTCTGAATAGCGGAGGAGGGAAGCTTTAATTAAAATAGATTGGATGGAATCTCCAAAAGAATCATAAACTTTTTTTAAATAGTGCGTTTTCGCATGCTCAATATTATTCTGAAAATCGCTATCGTTTAAAAGTCTGTTTTCTAGGATGGCGGGAGATAAAATTAATTTAACAAGGTAAGGATTTCCAGAAGTTATTTTAAAAAGTTTATGAGCAAGTGAATGAGTCGTATCCGTTTGTGAGGTCACTCGACATTGCTGAATCAGTTGTTCTATTTCCTTTTCTGTCAGTCCCGCATGCGTGTGAATACGAAAATCCATCGTGAGTGCAGGGTCAATTTTAGGGACGTGTCCGCCCGATGCAATCACTTTGCCTGATCGCAAGTTTCTAACGAGAAATTCCAAAAACGGTTCAAACGAACGAATGCGATCGAAATTATCTATCATTAAACAAAACGAATTTTTTTCTAGAATTTGTAAAATTTGATCTTGTAAATCTAAAATTGCAGATTGAGGTTCATCCTTTTGGACGGATATCTCGAAAAGTTGTGCGATTTTTTGCAATGCAAATCCAAGATCAATATCGTGACGAAACTCGATGCTAAAAACTGTTCTCTTAGTTTGGAGTTCAATATGTTCTCTTAACTGCTGAAACAGGCTTGTTTTGCCAAAAAGCGGAGCTCCATGAACAAAAATAACTTGATAGCTTTCCATCTCCGCAGAAATTTCAGGAAGT
>JAQBPA010000199.1 GCA_028287765.1 Bacteriovoracaceae bacterium | reverse complement strand
TCCTGTGTATTCCTCGCGTGGCCAAACTCCGCTTAAAATTTTCATTAAAGTAGATTTGCCCGCGCCGTTTTCACCCACGAGTCCAAGGCATTCGCCCGGATGAGCCGTGATAGACACATTATCAAGAGCTTTTACTCCCGAAAAACTTTTCGAAATATCTTTCAGCTCAACGACAGGTTTCAAATTCACAAAAGGAAGTACCGACACCGATCAAAGTTTCTTCTTCTGGTCACCAAAGACAGCGATCCGGTCATGAAAGCCAGAATTGAAAATTTTCTCTTCCAGGTTCTCCGTTGTAATGGGATAAACAGGAGTATTGATGACCTTAATGGGAGTGCCACTTTGATTATCGATTGTTTGATCGAAAATCACGGGCAGTCCTTTGGCTAGAGTGACTGCAGCTTCTGCAGCAGATTCAGCAAGAGGTTTGATATCCTTTAGAACTTCAAACTGCTGTTTCCCATTCACGATATCTTTGATCGCAGAAAGATCGGCATCTGCGCCTGCAATGAAAACCTTTCCGGTAAGTTTTTGTTCAACGACAGCTTGCACAGCGCCGTGAGCCATACCCGAATTATTTGCCAAGATGGCGTCGATTTTATTATTAAATCGGGTGAGTGTATTCTCAACCGTACGAAGAGCGAGTTCCGCCGACCATCCTGCATGATATTGATGAGCGACGATCTTAATATCAGGATATTTGACCAAAACCGATTTCACGCCCGCAGTAATGGCTTCGGCAACGGAGTGGCCTTCTGCCCCACTTAGAATAATATAATTTCCTTTGCCGTTCGTTCTTTTAACAGCCGCTTCCGCCTGAAGCACTCCGACCTTGAAGGAATCTTGAGTGACGTAAAGATCAACGGGCGCCTTAAAAATAATGCGATCGTACGCGATCACAGGAACTTTTTCTTTATGAGCGGCTTCTACCATACTGGCTGAAGCGTTCGAATCAACAGGCTGCATAACGATCGCCTTCACACCGAGAGAAAGCATATTTTCAACTTTATTCATCTGCGCAGCTGAATCGGAATTCGCAGAGGCGAAAATGACCGTGGCTCCGAGAGCCTTTGCCTTATCCTCAAAATATTTTTTATCTTTCGCGTAACGTTCTTCGTTCATATTGTCCAAAATGAAACCGATTTTAAGTTCAGAGCCTCGTTTTTTACATCCCACTAAAATGGCTGAGACCATAAAAAGAGCTAAAAGAATTTTTGAGAAATGAGTCACGGATCGTTCTCCTTATTTGTTAGTGCACCCTAAAATGCATTAAGCCATGAGCAAATCCTTGCCGATCGGCAAAAACTTGACAGGACCTTGCCGCCCCGCAGACCCGTGCAAATGAAGCAAACCCCATTTAAACGAACACACTAGTTGGCACAGTTTTTGTATTAAAAATGTCCCAGAGATACAAGCATAAAGACCCCAAATCATTGGAGTCTGGTTCAAGGAGGACAAAAAAAGATGATAAATGGAGAATCGAAACAAGAGGGTAAAATTACAATATTTCAACTGAGAGACGACCTTACGACCTCTAAGGTGAAAGCCTTTCTCAAAAAAATGAATGAGATCGTTGAGCTCGGTCATCGCTTTATTGTCCTCGATCTTTCGCAAGTAGACGAAGTTTGCCTTCTTGCGATGGTGAGTATTTCGTCTATTTTTAATCGAGTAAGGCAGTCTGGCGGAGCGCTTAAGATCGTAGGACTAACCCCCAGCGTCCGACGAGGATTTCGCCAAACCAATCTCATCAATACAATCGAAGTTTTTGATGAAGCTCTAGAAGCCGTCAAAAGTTTCAAAAGCCATAACCTACTTCGTTCTAAGCATTTTTCGGGTTCGTTCTTTTTGAAGGATTCAAATTCATTCGTTGGATGGGACAGGCTCCCGCTGACCGGTCATTATCAGTAAAACCCCCCTCTCTTGACCCCATAGGAAAATGATCTATAAAGGAGGCATCATGAAAATGAATGCCTCCTTTTTTTTATTAGCGCTTTCCTTTTTTGCTCATCGCGGCCTACACGCTGAAGAAACGGTCTCAGAACGATTAAAAAAAGCTGAGACGTTGATGAAGTCCGACTCCGATTCGATGGAATACTCCGATTATATTGGTAATCAATCAAAGGCGAAGGCGATCATTGATCAGATTCTCACTGAGCTGCCAGAAAATAGGGATGCGCAAATTCTTAAAGGCGAATCTGTTTTGATACTCGGTGATAAAGAGGCAGCTATTAAACGATTCGATTCCATCCTTCAAAAAAATCCCGAGAACGTCACTGCCCTTGCACTCAGGGCCAAGGCAAAATATTCTGCGCAGACTCAGAAAGTCGATCGATCGGAAGAGGTCGTGGACGATATTACGTCAGGTCTTCAAGCTCTGGTTAAAAAGTGGAGCGACGACTTGAACGGAACTGTGTTAAAAATAAATTTTAAGCAAAGTGACGAAGAAGACTCCATAGACAAAAATTCTATAGCATTCAGTGATCTTGTAAAAATACGAATCCTTGAAACGTTTAGTACTCAAAAAAACTATTTAAAGACTCTCGCTAAACATGAGCCCGATTTAGAAAGACAGATTCGAAGTTCTGTTCTGATGATGTCCATTTTAGGAACAATTTTAATTACAGCAAGCCCTTCAACACCGCCAAGCTCACTGCAAATAGCTGGGGATCGAGTTCTTCAGTCGGCTATGAAGATCGTCGAAGCGCACTTCGATTATGTTAAATCTTCAGGAGACTATAATGACCTGACGGATTGTTTTAGCATCTACTTTAATTTTTACTTCGATCTGAAAAAGCGACTAGATGTACAAATGGCTGCCTTAAGCTATTCGGGAGACACTATTCTCAGCCTAAAAAGGTACAGAGATGACGCTTTATCAAAAGCAGAATCGAGTATGCAAAGGGCAAATCTTCTTCAATCATTATGGGAAAAGCGAAAGCAAACGAATTCCAAAGTCGAAGTAAAACAGCACAGTCATCTCTAGAGCTCAAATTTTTTAAGTAGTCTTTCTTTCTCGGGGTTGTCTAAGATAGGCCCATGAAATCAAGATTTGCCCTCGTTCTTATTTTTGCATCCCTAACGTTCGTTTCTTGCAAGCCAAAGCATCCAAAATCTGCAGAAGGCGATTCCAAACCTCTTGTTTTTGCGCGCCCCGGTGATTCGGTCGGATTAGATATGGCAAGCCAAGATGAAGGTGAAGCCCTCACCATTGGGGTTAATATTTTTGAAACTCTCGTCGAATTCAAATCGGGCACGGCTGAGCTTGAGCCAAAGCTTGCCGAAAAATGGGATATTAGTCCGGACGGCAAAACCTATACTTTTTATTTACGCAAGAATGTGAAATTTCAAGACGGCACTCCGATGAATGCAGACGCCGTTTTATTTTCTTTTGAACGTCAGTGGAAAAAAGATCACCCTGCTTATAAGAGCGGTGTGCCCTATAAATATTGGGGTTACCTTTCGATGGATAATCTCCTTGCTGATATCAAAAAAGTCGACGACTTCACGGTAAAAATTATTCTTAAAAAACCCAACGCGCCTTTCTTGGCAAATATCGCCATGCCTTTTCTTTCGATTGTCAGTCCAACCGCCGTTCTCAAATTTCAAAAACAGTTCGACCAAAATCCTGTCGGCACGGGTCCCTACCGTTTGAAATCTTGGAAACGTGACGACTCTATGGAATTAGAAGCTTTTGAGAATTATTGGGGCGATAAGCCGCATATTAAGAGAGTGATTGTTCGTGTCATCCCCGATAATCAAGTTCGGCTTTTGGAATTGAAACGTGGCTCAATTCAAATTATGGATTATCCAAATCCGTCCGACTTAGACGGCCTGAAGGGCGATAAAAATATTTCGATGCTCACTCGCGAAGGTTTGAATGTGGGTTATTTGGCATTCAATATGAAAAAACCGCCTCTCGATCGCCTTGAAGTCCGTCAAGCCATCTCGTACGCCATTGATCGCAATAGAATTCTAAAAGAGATTTTTTTGAATTACGGCGCTCTTGCAAAAAATGCCATTCCGCCCGAATTGCTAGGCTACGATTCGACGGTGCCCGAAGTGCAATATAATCCTGAAAAAGCTAAAGCCCTCCTCAAAAAAACGGGATTACAAAATATCAAAATCGATTTGTGGGCAATGCCTGTTACGCGACCTTACAATCCCAATCCACGAAAAATGGCGGAATTCATTCAGTCAGATCTTTCAAAAGTAGGAATCGAAACAAAAATTGTGAGTTTTGATTGGGGAACTTATTTAGACAAAGCAGGAAAAGGTGAGCATGAAATGGGTCTTTTTGGATGGCAAGGAGACAACGGCGATCCAGATAATTTTCTTTATTCTTTTTATTCAAAAGACACCGCGATGGTTGTTCCGGCACAAAACTTCTCCTTTTATATAAACGACGAAGTGACAAAATGGCTCAAGGACGCTCAAATCGTTTCAGATACCAAAAAACGCGCGGATCTCTATCATAAAGTACTTCAAAAAGTGGCCGTCGATCTTCCGCTTCTGCCGATTGCGCATTCGCTGCTCGTGGTTCTAGTTCGAAATGAGGTCGAAGGATTTGTTCCAGAACCGATTGGCGCAAGCCGTAGATTTGCCTCTGTTCGCTTTAAATAAAAAATGCTGAAGATTATTTTTGAAAACGTTCTAACTATTTTTCTTGCAGTGATCGCTGTATTTTTTTTAGTTCACCTTGTGCCTGGAGATCCAGCCCAAGTGATGCTCGGCGAAAGAGCAACTCCAGAAGCGATTGAAAGCATAAGAAAAGAATTAGGACTTGATAAGCCCATGCTTACTCAGCTCGGTAGTTTTTTTGTAAGACTTTCAGAAGGTGATTTGGGCCGAAGTATTCGTTCAGGTCATCGCGTCATCGATGAAGTGAAGACTCGCCTTCCTGCAACGATTGAACTGAGTGTGCTTTCGCTTTTTATCGCTCTCGTCATTGGCGTTCTTCTTGGCATGCTTGCTGCAAAAAAACCGGGCGGGCTTATGGATCTTTTTTTAGGAGCATTTTCTGTCTTAGGATTATCGCTTCCAATATTTTTTCTTGGTCTGCTCCTTGCACTCGTTTTTGGACTTTGGCTCGATTGGCTTCCGCTCTCGGGACGTCTCGGCTATTCGGTGAGCTATGAACCTCAAACGGGCTTTGTTCTCTTAGATGCGATTTTATATGGGGACTGGGATCTTTTTAAATCGGGAATTGAACATCTCATCCTTCCCGCGTTCACTCTCGCGACCGTGCCGATGAGCATGATTGCAAGACTGACACGTGCGTCTCTCATTGAATCCCTCCGAGCGGATTACGTTCGAACGGCGCGGGCCAAAGGTCAGTCCGAATGGAAAATATTTTTTAAGCACGCACTTCGAAATGCAATGCTTCCCGTGATCACCATGACGGGTTTTCAATTTGGACTTCTTTTAGGTGGCGCGATTCTCACCGAAAATGTTTTTGCATGGCCTGGAATGGGGCGCTGGCTTGTATTTTCGGTCGAAGGTAGAGACTACCCTGCCCTTCAAGGCGCCATTCTTGTTTTCGCAACGGGAATCGTGATCGTCATGGCGCTTACGGAAACCATTCATCATCGTGCAGATCCAAGGTTAAAAATCTCTTCATGAAGCGCTGGCATTTTTATTTGGGCGGATTTCTAGTTGGGGGGCTTACGATCCTCGCCATTTTTGCTCCGTTCATTGCTCCGTATGATCCGCTTTTAGATTTTCGCGGATTTGAAAATCATGCGCCGAGTCTTTCAAGACTGGGTGGGCATATTTTTTTTCTGGGAACCGATGCGCTCGGTCGCGACCTGCTTTCTCGGCTTATTTACGGCGCGAGATACTGTTTACTCATGGGTTGCTTCTCCGTTCTTCTCGCAGCAAGCATTGGAGTTCCGCTCGGGCTTTATGCAGGTTATCATCCGCGATTTGATGCCATCATCTCTAAAGCGAGTGATATTTTGATGTCGTTTCCTGCCATTCTCATTGCTATTATGATTGTTGCGGTTTTAGGACCTGGCCTCGTGAATGCAATCATCGCTGTCGGCCTCACTTCGATTCCCATTTTTATTCGACTCACTCGCGCTCAGGTAAAGGCCGAAGCAAAAAGAGATTACGTAAAAGCAGCAGAGGCCCTCGGTGTTCGGAATACTCGAATTTTATTTCGCCATATTTTTCCAAATATTACTTCTCCTTTATTAGTCGTGGTCTCACTCAGTCTTGGAACCGCCATTTTGGAATCTGCTTCGCTCAGTTTTCTTAATTTAGGAGCCACGCCCCCGCTTCCTGAGTGGGGATCAATGATTCGATCAGGGATGGAATCTTTTCTTTCGACCAATCCGTGGATTTCGATTTTCTCCGGATTTTGTATTTTTCTTAATGTTCTCGGCTTTAACCTTCTTGGAGATGCTCTCCGAGATCGCTGGGATCCAATGCTTAGAATAAGGGATGGCTAATATGAAAAAATTTATAAAAACTAATTATTTTGCTCTTTTTATTTTCGGATTTCTAGAAATAGGATGCGCACACTTTCGAAGTACGCCACCCAGATCCGTTGCTTTTGTTCTCTACGATGCTGGCGAGGCGAAAGCGCTTGAACCCGTTTTTAATTACTTAAAAGAGCATCATGTGCCTCAAAAGATTATCGCCATCGGCACCGCGCGAAATCTTGTAGAAAAAAACCCTGACTTTATCGACATCCAAAAAAGCTGCGAAGTTTCTGAAAAATTAAATTCAAAATTGGGTTCCGAAGAATCTCTGATTTCTTATGACATCAATAAAATAACGGACTGTTTGAATCCTACCCTTGTCGTCACAGGGATGGTTTCAACTTTTCAGAAGCAATTGTCTGATGCTATGAAGCAAAGGGGAGTTCCTGTGTGGGGATACTATGACTCCTTTAGTGAAGATGGGATAAAAGAAAGTCGATCTTTTTTACCTTCACTCGCAAAAGTTTTGGTACCATCGCTTTCGATTAAAAAAGCGTATCAAAAAATATCTAAGGCGCCCGTTGAAGTGGTCGGCCAACCGACGCTCGAAGAATGGCGCGATCGGGCGTCGAAGATGGATGCGAGAAAGATTTTAGAAGAACTCGATCTCACAAAAAGCTTTCCAGTTGTCCTCTATGCAGGTGGTTACGGTAAGGGCTATGCAGCAGCTTTTAAAAACTTTGCTGTTGAAGCCACCAAGTTGAAAGACTGTATTGTTTTAGTTTCTCTTCATCCAAAATCAGACGGTATGCTTGAACAAAAAATTCTAAGCGAGGTCCCTGTCTCTGGTATTCGAATCGTTCCTAAAAATATTTCAACAAACGAAGTGGCTCTCATTTCAGATTTAGTCGTAACCTACCAATCCTCGGTTGGAGTTCAAGCAGTATTTCTTGGTAAACCTGTCGTTTATTTCGATACAAAAGGAAGTACTTACTCAGATTTAGCCATTCAAAACCATTGGGCCACGCAAGTGACTACACCTGAAAAATTTATTCCCACCGTTCGAGAAAAGCTGAAAGAGAAGGTTTATAATAATAACAAAGATGTCTTTGCCGCCTTTGGAATTCCCAAAGATTCAGCCCAAAATATTGGAAGACTCATCGAGAACCGAGTTCTCGAATAATTGATTAAAGATAGTCCTCGATCACTTCATGTCGTCCGTGCCACTCCATGAGTTTGGTTTGAGGTTCTTTGCCCTCTCCACGAAATTCGACGAGTACATAGGTAAGTCGATGAAACGAGCCGAGCGATCTTAAATCGAGACTTAGATTGCGAGTCCATGTGCCCGCATTAAAATATTCTTTTCCTGTATCAAACTGACGATAATTAGGGAGATGCGTATGGCCAAAAATGACTTTTTGTATCGTATCTGACGCCATTAAATTCTCGGCCTTCTCTTCCAGGTCTTCGCTATCGACAGCTTGAGAAAATATTTTAAAAATCGTGAACAAAGAATTTCCAGGATAAAGCCGTCTCGACGTCGCCGAAATAATCATTTTAAAGAACTGACGAATCACTCGAAGTAAGAATCGCGTTTCAAACAGAAGAGACCACATTAAATAATTCCTCATGGGTCGAACGCGATAAAATTGTGGACGAATTTTTCTAAGCGGCTGAATAAAGTGAGCGTTAAAAAAAGCGCCCCAAGGAAGTTTGAGCATGGTTAGACCATCGACCTCTTTAAAGGGTGATTGGAGATCGAGGTCATACATTGCCTCAAATTGGTGGCCGTGTTGAATATAGATTCCTTGATCCAAATAGTAATTGGGATAAAAAACAATTCGATCTGAAATCCTAGATTTAATTTCCGCTTGAACCTTTGGCCAAAGAACCCCGACATCAGCCTCGCCCAAAATATAAATCATTGAATGCGAAGGATTCTCCATAAAGCGTTTAAGCGCCGTAACCACCTCGGCATGTCCGTTCAATGCAACCCGGATGAGCTCCTCAGCATAAGTTTCAAAAATAATATCCGGATAATCGAGCACAGCACGACAGCGCAGCATTTCAAAAAAATTTCCGTTTAAGACAAGCTCGACTTGATCGTAAGCTTTCGAATAAAAATCGAGCAACTCTACGAATCGAGAATCGACCGTAAAATCTTCTAGCACATTCAGTGAGCCGTCCCAATTCCTTCGGCCTTCGCCCAAATGAAAATCACTAATCACTACTTTGGCACGAGTTTTATTGGACGGAGGGACAACGTTGGTAGAATTTGTCTCCATTAGAGAAGATTCTCAAACGCCTTTCAGACAATGATCGAGCTCGTCAGCAAGTACGAGTTCCCAAAATGTCGATGACTTCGATTTCCAAGATTTCAACATTTCTTTATACGTCAAAGAAGCCGAAGGAAGTTTTCCACAAGCTTTGATGCCGAACTGAAGTTTATTTTCTAAACTAATTTTTTCACCAATAGGTCCGTTTAAAAATTGAATGGCCTCTGGTGCTAAACTCGGTTCCTGCTCAATGGCTTTTGAAAGAAGTGCCATCGATAACATCATTTCCTGCTGATCGTCCACGAACAAATAGAGGTGAGCTAAAAGAGCTCTGGGCTCACGAAGGGTCGAAAAACGCGTCAAAGTCTGAAGACCCGAGCGATTAAGGCGTTTATTTCCAAGAAGCGAAAATTTATAGATATAAAGTTCCGCTAAAGCTGAATTGGCCACTAAAAAATCTTGAGAAGTCTGTACCCAATCTTTTCTATAACTTCCAAGCCTCATCACATTTTTTGTGAGTCTTTGGATATCCGACTTGATCAAATTGGGCTCGATTTCTTTTGCAAGCCTCTCAGCAATTTTCGCACGCTCTTCTTTATATGGCTCTTCAATTGCAGCAGCAGTAGGTGCCGAAACTTTTGTTTCAATATTGACGGGCTCGTCTGCTGATGTGGCGGGTGCAGGTGCGCTTGAAACTCCAGGCGCTTCAGTTTTAGTAGGCTCTTCGATTTTAGGAAGCGGCTGAGGTTCCTGAGGAAGAGGCTGTCCTTCGCTGCGCGTCAAAGATATTAAAATGGAAAATGAAAATAAAAAAACAAAAGACTTCATACCCATAACTTGCCTCGAAACCGGCCTCCTGAAAAGGCTTATCTGATATACTAAAAAAATGCGATGCGTTCGGAGTTTAGGACTCTTAAGCACTTTTTTTATTGCCACTTCTTCATTTGCAACAACCTTCCTCATGAAAACCGAAGAAGAAAAAATCATCGAGTCCACGTGGATTTGTGCTGTTAAAGTCATTAATTTATCAAATTTTAAAAAAGATTCCACCGCTATGACAAAAGCTCGTGTGCATCCCATTGAATGTTTTAAGGGCGGGGATTCAAAAGATTTTGATGTCATTTGGCCAGGAGGTGTTTTCGAGAGTGTCGATAAAGAAGGTAAGACCGTCTCAACGAAAACGTTTGTTCCCGGAACTCCAAATCTAAAAGTCGATCAAACGGCCGTTCTCTATCTCTACCGGACGACTCCGTCGGAGCCTTTTGTTGTGCACAGTTGGATTAATGGAGTGATGAATTTAGAATGGGATGCAGCAGAAAAACAATACGTTATTCAAAGTCAGCAAGCGAGTCACGAGCCCACTCTTCCAGCAAATGGTGGACATTTTAAAGCGCAAACAAACACCCTATCGAGCGCAAAAACACTTAAAAGTTTCGGCGAAAAAGTTAAACAAGTTCTCAGCACGCAAAAAAAATAAAAAACGGTTCTTTTTTTGAGGGGAGTATTTTGAATCGATTTCATCTGTGCGCGGTGATCTTCTTGGTAGGGCTTACCTCTATCGATTCTGCTTTTTCTTACGGCGCATTTTCCGAATTTATAAGCGCCGATGGAACACACTTTCGCGATACAGCTGCTAACGAAATTGTTCTCTCGACCGATGTGATACAGAATATCAAATGGCTGAACATAAGCTTTCCACTGCAGCTCACACTTTGCACGGGTGCAGGTTTCTCTTCGAGCAATGTAAAATATCAAATAACTAAAAACGACGAGCTTCTTGCTGACCTCGCGACAGCACAAGCGTCTTGGTCATTTGGAACATCTGTCCTTAGTTTTTTATCTCCCGTCACCGATGCATGCTCGACTTCGCCCGCCTACGTTGCAGCTCATCAAATGATCTCTTTCGGAACTCTCCCGCCTGGAGTTCTCGCTCTCACTTCTACAACGACGATTGCTGAAAATGGAAAACTCGTCATCACGAATGGAAATATTGTTGTAAGTAACGACCCACAAATTAAATATCTCACTCATGCCTGCGATACAGCAGGAACTCCGAGTTCTTCATGCACGGCGAGCGGTGCCGTAGTTACTTTTCTCGGCATCATCACGCACGAAATGGGGCATTTAATTGGAGTGTCTCATTCGATGATCAACGACGACAATGCTGCCGACGGAATCAACACTCGGGCCACCATGTTTCCTTCCGTTTCTGATCTCGCCGACAGTCGAGCAGGCGAGAGTTTAGAACTCGACGATCAACTCGCAAGGCAAAATATTTATCCTGATACGAATTTTCCAGCAAATACGGGCGGTACGATCGCTGGCTCTGTTTTTAGATTTCCCGGTATAGGTCAAAGAGGAGCTCATGTTGCGGTCTTTGATCTCAACCTCAATCGCACGATCACCGGAACTTTCACCTCAATGACAGGAACCGAAGCTAACCCTGACGGCGCCTTTTCGATTAAAGGAATTCCTTTCGACACTGACTTTGCTCTCTTTGTTGAACCCGTCGATCGATCAGCGAATGGTCTCTCCACTTATTTCTCCAATTTTAATCAAGCGATCGAAAACGCGCTCAATGGGGAGGTTGCGGGATTTTTGAATTTTAAAATCGAAGCGTATCCAGACGTTTCGATTCCTGACGTGAGAGTACTCCGAGATGGTTTAGCAGCTCCGGGATTTTCAGCGGCACAAAAATTTAGACTCACTCCCTCTGTGCCCGCGATAACTGGAATCGTCTTCAATCTTTCTCAATCCTTCGCCGCTCCGAATGATGCTGCGCTGGCGAGTTTTACGTTTAATCAGGATGCGAATATTACGAACGCTAATCCGCTGACGCTTACACTTTCAAATTCGTTTGGTCTCAGTCTCTTTAATCGTTCCATTGTCACGCTGTCGGCTGACAATGGTACGACAGTTACAGATTGGTCCGCGGGACTGAGCCCTTTTACTTTTTCGGGAACGACATCAACGATTACAGTCGATCCTTCTTCGTTCAAACCCAGCGACGGAAGTTATACTGTGACGGTTAAACTTAGCGATTCGAAATACGGAAATATTCTCGGCCTTCGAAAAATTACCGTGACCGGGTGGACAGCCAATACGTTATCCGGAACAAGCACCACTCCAGCGGTTAGTTGCGCGATGCAAATGAAAAGCGAAAGCGATTTTCCTTTCGCTTTAGTTTTTCTTACTTTTTTACTCGTTCTCGGAATAAGGTGGAATTATTTGAAATCATTTACTTCGCGAGCGTCAATTTTATCTAATCCAAAGCAGTCATGAAGTACTCGGACAGCGAGTTCCGTATATTTTTCATCCACGACACAACTGATTTTGATTTCTGACGTCGAAATCATCTGAAGATTAATTCCCTCTCGAGCTAAAACCTGAAACATCTTTGCCGCCACCCCTGCATGCGATCTCATTCCGTTTCCGATCACAGACACTTTGGATATCCGGTCGTCTCCAACAACTCGCCCGTGTTTTAAAATATCTTTGGATTGATTCACTACATCGATGGCTCGTTTCATATCCGATCTTGGAACGGTAAACGAAATATCGGTCGTTCCGTCTTTCGAAACGTTTTGCACGATCACATCGACCATGACGCCAGCTTCACCGATTCGGGTAAAAAGATCGGCGGCGATTCCCACTCGATCGGGCATATCTTCGACAACAATTTTGGCTTCATTTTTAGTATAAGTTATTCCTGAAACGACCAGCGATTCCATAAGTTTTGACTCCTCTAAAACCCAAGTTCCTTCGACATCTTTAAAAGTACTTCTCACATGAACGGGCACTTTATATTTTTTTGCAAATTCGACGGAACGCGTTTGTAAAACTTTCGCGCCGAGAGACGCAAGCTCTAGCATTTCATCGTAAGTAATATATGAAAGCTTTTTTGCCTTCGGCTCAATATTCGGATCCGTCGTAAAAACACCTTCGACGTCCGTGTAAATATCGCACACATCTGCTTTAAGTGCTGCCGCGAGAGCCACCGCAGTCGTATCACTTCCCCCACGACCGAGAGTTGTAATTTCTCCTTCAACAGTCACGCCCTGAAATCCAGGCACCACAATGATCTCGCCCGCATTTAAAAATTCTAAAATGCTTTTGGTCGATATATTCTCGATTCGCGCACACGTGTGATCATTACTTGTGCGAATAGAAACTTGCGATCCTAAAAGACTTCTGGCTTTGATCCCTCTTGCCGACAAACAAATCGAAAAGAGAGCGACTGATTTTTGTTCGCCAACCGTAAGAAGCACATCGAGTTCACGGGAATTCGGCGATTTTGTAAAATGGTGAGCGAGTTCGATAAGGCCATCGGTCTCGCCAGACATCGCCGAGAGAACGACAACCACTTGATGCGTTTTTGCACGTGTTGTCACAATATCGGCAACACGCTCCAAGCGTTTAAGCGATCCAACGCTTGTTCCACCAAATTTAAGAACGTGAAGACCCACAAAAAAGTGGTAGCGATTAAATTCTAAACTGAAAAGAAAGTAATGGATCTTTTGACTTCTTCGACGATCTCGAGGCGAATACGGAGCTTAAATTTTGAACGAGGAAGACGAGTTTTTTCAGACCACTCAACAAACAAAATATCTTTTTCCCATTCACGAAAATCCCAGGGGTCGGGCGATTTTCCGTCGAGTCGAAACCCGTCAATATGAATGATTTTCTGCCCATCCATATCGTATTCGACGAGGAGCGGATAGGTGGGCGAAACGACGGGATCTTTGTATCCCATTTCAAAAAGTACATGACGAACAAGAGTGGTCTTCCCCGCCCCCAGCTCACCTTCAAGTGCCACCCAATCGCCAGGCTTAAGAATTTGAAGCAATTTTTGAGCGACGTCTTTGAGCTCCAATTCCTTCGAAACTAAAAATTGATGCAGCACTTTCATAGCCTCAACCTTTACTCAGTCTCGCAAAGACCTCAGAAAAAACGGTCAATTGATCGGACGCAATCGCTGCCCTTTTGGACCTTAAAACCTCCCCCAGCTCCTTTTGGAACACTAAACCAGAAATGACCGCCCTCTTAAATTGCTCTGACCCCTTTACCGCCTTTACAGCCTCACCTTCCAGATCCGCGATATATTGCTCTGACCCCTGAGCAAGTAAACCGCCCAGAATCCCTGATAAAACGTCGCCGGAGCCGGCTTTCGAAAAAATGGGGTTTGCAGACAAGTTTACATAAGATATTTTTTGCTCGTCGGAAAACTTCAGAAGGCCCGGAGCGCCTTTCAGGTAAACGGCCTGCTTTGTTGATCTTACCAACTCCCTTAGGCTGTCTTCTCGATCCTTTTGAATGTCCGCTGTTTTATATTTAAGCATTTTGGCCGCCTCGCCTGGGTGCGGAGTCAAAATGGCCTTTCCTTTAAATTTTTTTTTGACTCTTGGCCAATCTGATAAAGCATCGGCATCGATGACCGCTGGAACTTGAATTGCAGAATATTTGAAATTCTTTGGCATTCCACCACAACCTAGAACCAGTGATGATTCTTTTTTTAAATCCGACATCTTCCATTTCATTCGAAATAAAAACGATGCATCCTTTACTTTGATCTGAAGATTTTCTTTTTTCGCAAAATATAAGGTGACATAGCCTGCTCCTACTCGATGAGCAGCTTCGGCGGCTAAGAGTGCTGCACCCGGCGTTTTTGGTGAGCCACCGACCACTCCACACCTTCCGTAAAGGCCCTTATGTCCTGTCCTCTTTGGATCTTTTAATAAAAAATCTGAATTCTCTAGAGCCACATATTGATAAGAACTCGGTTTCACAAAATAATCTCCCACGCACTTTACCTGTCCGAGAACTTCGTTCACTTTCTCTGAAACAAAAACAGATTTTGGAAATCCCACCGTCAACGTGAGATCCGAAACGAATGCATTTTCATTCACTTCGCCCGTACGACCGTCAACTCCGGTCGGAACATCCAAACTCATGCGAAAAGTTTTCATCTTATTCACCGTTCGCAAACACTTCGAAATCTTCGCTGGCAAATCCGATCGCCCGTGAACGCCAAAAATCCCATCGACTACTACTCCGATCGTTCTCGGAATATCCGAAAGCATCTTACCTCGATAAAGTTCTTTTGCTTTCTTACAATCTTCGGAATGAGGCGGAAGCAGGTCTATGCAAAAAACGCTTCTTCCTTTTTGTCGAAGCTTTTCGGCCAATCGGTAGGCATCACCTCCGTTATTTCCAGGACCGCACAAAAATAAAATATTCTGTTCAGCAAAGTCCCTGAAATAAAAAAGCATATAGTCCGTCACTCGATCCATTAACTCAAATGAAGAAATCGATAATTTCTTCATCGTCAAAAGATCCAGACGAGTCATCTCGTCGGCTGTTACAAAAGGCCTCATGAAATTTAATTTAGCAGGGCTTACTCAGGAATTCTAAGCTTTACTTAAAAACTATCGGAAGATGGATGGGGACTCTCAAAAACTCAATTATCTCTCTTCCGCCAAACCAATGCTCGTCGTCCACGGATGAAAAAGTTTTCCTAATTGAAGAGCGCATCGTCCCAAAGTAAATTGAACTTTTTGAAGTCCAGTCCTAGGCAGACGAACACCAAAAAGCGGCTCACCCTGTCCAATCATCCCTACCTTTCGAACCGACAGATGTTTACCATCCGCTCCCAAAACTTTCTCTATTGTATTTAAATCGTTTCGAGAAACGTCGAGTCGAGCGTTCTTTAAGAGAGCAAGTGCGCGCGCTCTCGATAATTCTTCTTCTCCACTATCGTGAAGACGATTCAACACCCCCACAAAGCCAGCACTCTGAACGGGATTCCACGATTTAAAATTCTCTTTACGATGATATGCACTGTCCAAAGCCGCCTCATAAAGATTTTTTAATTGGGTGAGAACAGTTGGCTCAAAACTTTCTACTTCCAGTTTAAGAGCCTGGGCTCTACTAGAAAGTATTGCTGCAACTTGAGGATCTTCCATTTGCAAAATCATAAATTGAGTCAACTTATAAAATACGACCGCACCCTTTTCGGTCAGTTCATCCATTTCGGGAGCGAGTCGAACCACTTCGGCCGTGAGTTGATCCATATCATTATTAGACTGCACGAGAGAGTTGTCCCCGAGCGCGTTACAAATAAACCTCGCCGTTTGAAAATTCGGCTTTAATCGTGCGAGCACGTCTAGATGGGAACGAATAATCGGCTCAGAAATGGATTGCAACCAGCCGCCATGCATTCGAAGAGTATCCATGACGACGTCTTTCCACTCCGCGTCCGTCCGCGCTACGCTTAACGCGTAAATGGTATAATGCGAAAACGTTCCAAATGTTCCTGGAGCACTTCGCAGCACACGTAAAACGTGTAACATTTGATCATAGTTCGGTTGTGACTTTAAAATCGGATCAAGATTCCATTCGATTTCGAGAGAGATATTCTTTTTCAAATCTTCTGCATTTAAAATCGGAATTTGCGTTAAAGAATAGAGATAATCTAGCCGAGACACCCACTCCGCAGCAGTTGTCGTATAAGGCAGCATTGCAAATTTAAATAAAAATTTAGTTACGGGAAGAAATTTATCACCAGCATTTAAAGCCTGCAGACTCATCGATCGAATGAATACTTCTCGAAAATCATGACTCGTGTCATCTCTGCCCGGTTCTGGAATCAAACTTTTTGCTGCTGCTTCTAAAAAAGATGCAGTTCGAAATTCGGGATGATTTTCGAGGAGCCTTAAAAGCTCCTCCTCTGAAGGTTTAAAGCGCAGGAGGAAATATTGATCTAACTTAAAAGACTTTTCGTCGTTTAAATCATTATTGGGCGATGTGATAGTTCTAACCAACTGCTCAAAATTACTTTTGCTCATTAGAAGGTCCTTCAACATTCCACACGCCGATTTGATCGGTTCAATATAAACGGATGTGTTTGGAGCTATGCTTTTTAAATGCGAAGAGATCTTCCAAATATGTTCAATGTCCTCGAAGCTTGCCGATTGATTTAAAAAAGGAATTTGAGTTCTCAAATGAGCTGAAACTAATTTCAAAAGCTGTCTGCTAATCGTTTCTGCTCGAATCGCATCTGACCTATTAGATTCAGCCTTTAATCGGATAATATCCGCTTCGACTCCCTCATAAAATTTGATCAACTCTTGAGAATTTTCAAATTGGGCTTTTGTGAACCGAAGCGCATTGGCAAAGTCCGCTCCGGCTAAAAGCTGTTTCAGGTCAAAAATATCTGAGCGCTTTGCTCTTATGCTTTGCTTCGAGAAAATTTGTTCAAATTCAGAACGCAGTGCTGCAGCGAGAAGGTTGTTCTTTTCTTCCGTCCATTTTAATATTTCTGTCGTCGCTTGCATAAGATCATTATTCGTCATTACTCCGGCCGAAATTAAAGAAGAGATTTTTTCGATAGGCGGATTGAAACGCAACAATTCACCTTTTAAGTTCACGATAAACAATTCGTTCATCATTATTTGCAGTGGATTGGAAGGAAGGGCCTCTGTTAAATTAGAGGAATATAATTTCCGCCTCTGCAGATCTTCGTGAACAGAAGCTTTTGTAAGTTCAATGAAGTCATCGATCGACGAAATTCTCAAGACTGCTAGGCCATACAGATTCTTTAGCAGGTTGCGGACATATTCAGTGTCGATCAATGTCTCGTCTACTTGGCCTCGATCATAATGATCGGTGAGCTTTATATTAATATTTTCGATAGATCGAAAATTAATAACGACCGAAATGATACGAGCAATATCTGAAAATGAAGGCTGCAGTTTTTCAAGAGCAGAAATATTATTAAATAATTCTCGCACCATGCGAGCTCCAACTTCATTCGCGATCTCGTTTCTCATATAAAAATGAGATAAATTTTCATACCGCTGAACAAAAGCTTCGGGGGTTTTTGGTTTATGATCCGCTTTTAACCCATCTCTAAAATAAGCTTCAAATTGTTGAAGTCCTACAGGACCAGGAAGCGGATAGAATTGAGCGAAAACATTCGTAAACGAAAGAAGTGACAAACAAATAAAAAACCCAATATTCGTTTTAATGCGCACGATAACAGCTCCTTTTTTAGGGAATAGCCCCAGGGCCAAATCTAAACCTTAAAGGATACTTTTTAGCAAGTTTTTGGAAATTAAAAAAATTTTTGGCCAATTGCTTATCGAGGCTTTTTGAGAGCTTTTTTCATCTCTTTGACTGCCTTCTCGAGGCCCACGATCACGGATCTCGACACAATCGAATGGCCAATATTCACTTCCGAAAGAGCCGGCATTTTGAAAAGGAGCGCCACATTTTCGAGAGTGAGTCCATGTCCCGCCTTCACTTCTAGTCCCAACTCAGCCGCTCTTCTAGCGGCTTCATTTAATTTCGAGATCT
>JAQBPA010000178.1 GCA_028287765.1 Bacteriovoracaceae bacterium | reverse complement strand
GACATCGATGTTTTCTTTTAAAAGTGCGCGATAAATTTTTTCGGCTTCCGTGATGGCATCTCCCTCGCCAAGCGAAATCACGGCGACTTCATAAGGAGCGAGAGCGAGTGGCCAGACGATTCCATCTTTATCATTATTTTGTTCAATACAAGCAGCAAGAGTTCTGCCCACTCCAATTCCGTAACAACCCATTTCGACCGTCGAGAGTTTTCCGGATTCGTTCGTCACTTCAAACTTCATGGCTTTTGAATATTTTTGTCCTAAATAAAAAACATGTCCGACTTCGATCCCCCGCATGATTTTTAAACGCGAGCCACATTTGACACAGATTTCTCCCGCGTTCACTCGTCGAAAAGTCCCCGAGAGATGAATTTTTGCATCTCGACTCAGGACAATATTTTCAAAATGAAAATCATTTTTATTTGCACCGGTCACGTAAGGCGCGTCAGCCGACAAAGCATCGTCCATCACAAAAATGGCTTTCTCAGGAAATTCTACCGGTCCAAGACTTCCTTTCGGAAGTTTCCAAGCTTCGAGTTCAGCGTCGGTGGCAAGCCGAACTCCTTTCACATCCATTTTTGCAGAAAGAAGAGCCGCAAGTTTCACTTCATGAAGTTCATGATCGCCTCGAAGCAAAACAACAATGATTTTTTTTCCGGATCCATCCGTTGCAATCATCGTCTTCATGAGATGAGAGGACGTGGTTCCAAGCTTTCGAGCGAGATCTTCAATTGTTTTTAATCCCGGAGTAGGAAGTAAGGAATATTTGGGAATCGAAGCAGGAATTTTTGGAAGTTCCACTTTTCCAACGGCCTTTTCTTGATTGGCGCCGTAATCGCAAGTCTCGCAGGCGACAATTTCATCTTCGCCAGAATCAGCCAGCACGGTAAATTCTTCACTTTTACTTCCGCCGATCGCACCTGTATCAGCATCGACAGCTTTAAATTTAAGTCCCGTTCGAGTAAAAATATTTCGATAAGCGATACGCATCTGCTCATAACTTTTGATCGCTGATTTCTCGTCAATATCGAAAGAATACGCATCTTTCATGATGAATTCACGACTCCTCATGACGCCAAAACGAGGGCGAATTTCGTCTCTAAATTTCGTTTGAATCTGATAAAGATTAAGCGGAAGCTGCCGATAACTTTTGACGTCTTTTCGAACGAGATCCGTCACCGCTTCTTCTGAAGTCGGCTGAAGCGCATATTCGTTTTCATGACGATCCTTAAGGCGCGCCATTTCTTTTCCGTAAAGTTGCCAACGACCTGACTCTTCCCAAAGCTCTTTAGGCTGAACAAACGGAAGCAAAACTTCTTGTGCTCCGGCAGCATTCATTTCTTCGCGAATAATATTTTCAATTTTGTGAATGACCTTCCAACCAAGAGGAAGATAACTATAAATTCCGCTCGAGAGTTTTCGAATAAAACCAGCGCGAATCATCAGCTGATGGCTCACGATTTCTGCATCCTGAGGCACATCCCGAAGAGTTGGAATATGAGCCCGGCTCCAGCGCATTTTACTTTTTAATATCTTCGAGTGTGCCGGCTAGCAGTCCTCGCACATTCGCCACTTCAGGAGAATCGGGATGCTTTTCTAAAAAGGATTCGTAAGCTTGCTTTGCTTCAGGAAGTTTATTCATCAGTTTGAGAACTCTTGCTTTCCCGAGAAGAGCAAGCGCCGAGTAAACACTTTCTTTTTGATTTAAGATTTGATCGTAAGTCTCGAGAGCTTTAGGAAGGTTTTTACTTTCTTCATAAGCTTCCGCAAGCGGATAGCGCGCAAAATCTTTCACCGATCTCGGAAGCACTTTTTCATATTTTAAATAAAGCGCCGTTGCCTCCGTCCAATTTTTCTTACTTGCCGCTAATTCTGCACGGATTTGATCCGCTAATTTATTCGCGTACGAAGATTTATAATCGGAAGAAAGAAGATCGAGTTCCTTTTTAATATCGACTTCAGTCGCATCTCGTTCTTTTGCCTGTTTTTCGTCACTCGCTTCGAGCTTCCATTGTTCAAAATGAGTTCGTGCGAGCGAATAATGATACTGAGCACGTCCTTCAGTTTTTTGATGGGTCTGATAAGAATAGATACCCGCGATGATTCCGATAAAAGCTAAAACGCAAATGATAATGATCGCCGTAAATTGATCGGTCATCCAATCCATCAAAGTTCTTGAGGCTTGCCAGATTTCGTCCGGCTTTTTTAATTCTTTTTTGGTTAGTTTAATCACGCTGAAATATTACGAGAAGAGAGAGTCGTAGGCAATAGACTTCTGACCCCCAATTCCGGGCAAGATCCTTAAAGATTTTCATTACGCGGAATCCGAATGAAGGACGAGTGAGGGAGCGGCCTTAAGAAAATCCTGAGGGCCACTGAGAATTCCGATCGAAAGTACTTTCCCAACACTGGCCCGAAGAAGCCGTCTCACAAATGACCATTCGTTCTGCAAACGACCGAGGCGATTTTTCTTAAGGCCGCTCCCTCACTCGTCCGGCACTCCCGAGCCCGCGTTATGAAAATTTTTAAGGATCTTGCCCGGCGGCCCCCGTCCTATAAACTCTGATATCGCTCCACGGTCCCGATATCTGTCCAAGAAGTAAGTCCTTGAAAATCCGCCCGAACAACGGCTGCCCGCTGATCCAACTGAGGAATCCAAAAATTTCGCACAATATCGCCCTTATCCGGAAGTTTTTTAGGGTCCAGATTTTGGACTAATTGAATGCCGGTAAAACATCCGGTTTGTTCTGGCTCCTTCGCCTTCCAAAGATTTCCGATTTGTACCAGCTCTCCATTTTTAACACCGCAGATCGTTTGCTCCCGATGAACAGCGGTTAACCACCAAGTGGAGAGTGAATCGGCCGAGAGAGCTCGATCGACAAAGGCTTCGATATCGCCTTTCCATAAACAATCTCCATTCAGCATTAAAAAATTTCTAGAATCAATGAGTGGAAAAGCTTTTTTAAGACCGCCGCCCGTTCCAAGAAGTTCTTCTTCGGTTGAAACTTTGAGTTCGAAAGGGACTTTACCCTTTCGCTCTTCTGCGTACTCAACAATATGCTCTCTTAAATGCCAGGCGTTCAGAATCACTCTTTTTAATTTGAGAGGACTTAAACTTTCAAGAATATGATCGAGGAGCGGCTTTCCGCGATACGGAAGAAGCGGTTTTGGCATTCTATCCGTGAGAGGTTTTAGTCTTTCGCCTCTTCCTGCCGCCAAAATAAAAGCTGTATCAACCCGATTCATCCTGCTTCCTCACGAAAGAGGCCTTCAAGAAGAGCAAGCGTTTTGAGTTCTTTCAGTTGCTTCAATGTTTTAAAAATCCTTTGAAGGCTTGGACGAACAAACGGAATATGCGTGTCACGCCCTTTCACCATCAAAATATAATAGAATCTTCCGACCGCCTTTAAATTTCTTTGGAGACTTGTCATGAAATAGAGTTCGCGATCTACTTTTTGTTTTGAAATAGTTTCAAAATAACGAATTAAATTTTCTTCTTCATGATCTTCGAGTCGAACATAAGAATCCCGGAGAAGCGACGCCAAATCATAAGTAGGAGGGCCCATGAGCGCATCTTGAAAATCAATCACGCCTATTTTCTTTTCATCATCGAGAATGAGTAAATTTTTCGAATGAAAATCGCGATGAACCAAAACGTAATCGGCATTCACCATTTTTTCGACGAGTCTCGCACAGCAAGCGCGAATTTCTTTCAGCGCCGAGTCTGAAACTTTTTTGCCTCTTTTTAAGATCGCATATTCAACAAAATGCTCGGCTTCCCAAGTGAGCAGCTCAAGTGTAAATCGATGCGGCGTAATCGCCCGATCAATTTTTTGAACTTTCGCAAGTTCATCGAGAGCTCTCTCATACCAGCCTGTCGCTCCTTCTTTTTGTCGTCTTAAATAAAGAAGCTCATCGCCTAAATCTTCCGAGAGTAAAAACTCTGCGTCAGAAGCCACATAATAAATATGAGGAACGCGAACATTTTCTTTCTCAAGAATCCGGCCAATCGAAACGAACGGAAGCTCCTTCACTTTAGAGTTCAGAGCGCCCGTAATCTCTTCCGATTTAAAAGCCTCTGGCGCGTTCATCACCATGAGCATCAAAGTCTTTTTTTCGAGATGAACTCGTCCGTAAAATCGATTGCTCGCATCTCCAGGAAGCCAATCGATTTTTTCGAAGGCCCCAAATTCTGATAAAGATTTTTCGGACGTGAATACCTTTTGAACTCGCTGAAGAATTTCATCTTTGGTAGTATTTTTTTGAACGGGAACGCTCATAGGGGAATATTTCCATGCTTTTTGGGAGGATTCGTATCACGTTTATTGTGAAGAGTTTTCATCGCACTTTCAAGGCGAGCTCTTGCTTCTGAAGGATAAATGACGTCATCCACAAACCCACTTCCCGACGCTTGATAAGGATTCGCGAATGTCTCTCGATACTCAAGTGCTAATTCGGCCGAGCGCGTTTTATTACTCTCAATTTCTTTTTTATAAAGAATCGAAACGGCGCCCTCGGGACCCATCACGGCAATTTCACTTCCCGGAAAGGCTAAATTAATATCACCGCGCAGATGTTTTGAACTCATCACGTCGTACGCTCCACCATAGGCCTTTCGAGTGATGAGCGTAATTTTAGGAACGGTCGCCTCCGCAAACGCATAAAGAAGCTTTGCTCCGTGTCGAATAATTCCTTCATATTCCTGAATTGTGCCAGGCAGAAAACCGGGGACGTCGACAAGCGTCACCAAAGGAATATTAAAACAATCGCAGAACCGAACAAACCGAGCGGCTTTTACCGAAGCATCGATATCGAGACAGCCAGCCAAAAACGAGGGTTGATTCGCGACAAGGCCCACCGACTCTCCGTTCACGCGCGCAAAACCGACCACCATATTTTTTGCAAAATCAGGATGAATTTCAAAAAAACTGTCCGCATCAATGAGTCCGTCGATCACGGTATGGATATCGTAGGGCTTCTGAGACTGCTGGGGAATGATGGAGTCATTCAAATTCACTTTTGGTTTTTTTGCGGGAGTGACAGGCGCTCTCTCTTTATTATTACTCGGCAAATAGCGCAGTAAACTTCGAAGCCCTTGAAGAAGAGAAATTTCGTCAGGAAATTTTCGATGAGCGACCCCGCTTTTTGACGAATGAGTGTCCGCGCCGCCGAGTTGCTCCATGGTCACTTCTTCATGCGTGACGGTCTTGATCACATCAGGCCCCGTGATAAACATATAAGAACTTTTTTCGGCCATGAAAATAAAATCGGTGATCGCTGGACTATAAACAGCTCCGCCTGCGCATGGACCTAAAATCGCCGAAATTTGAGGGACAACACCGGAAGCAAGCGTATTTCGAAGAAAAATATCCGCATATCCGCCGAGACTTCTAACCCCTTCTTGAATTCGAGCTCCGCCAGAATCATTAAGTCCGATCACTGGAGAACCCACTTTCATGGCTTGATCCATGAGACGACAAATTTTTTGAGCGAATGCGTAACTCAGTGATCCACCAAATACAGTAAAGTCTTGAGCAAAGACGTGAACAAGTCGTCCGTCGATGAGCCCCGTTCCGGTAATCACGCCATCTCCGAGAATTTTTTTATCGCCCATTCCAAAATCAACACAGTCATGGGTTACAAATCGACCCGACTCGACGAAAGTGCCCGGATCTAAAAGAAAATCAATTCGCTCACGGGCTGTTTTTTTTCCGGCCTTATGATGTTTTTCGATTCGATCAGCACCGCCCCCTTCGAGTGCCTTTTCTCGCATTGTCTTTAATTTTTGTTCCGGTGTGATTCGCTCTTTAGACATACATCTATAGGCTAAGAATGTTTGAAGAAAATGTCTTGTTGAAATTAGTCTCTTCGTTGTCCCATGGATGTCTCACAAGATTTTAAATAACGAGGTTGAACCCCGTCCTAGCCCCAGAGAGCCCTTCTGATCGTGGCACAAATCTTGCATTTTCTGGGTACGATGCATTCAACTGCCTGGGGAATAAACTTTTTAATGATCGGACTTTTTCTAAACGCCGAACTCAACGCTGCAACCGGAATCGGAAAAGCGCCGGTTTTAGTCATCGACTCAAGCGGATTCAACTTCCAGCTTGAATCTGATATCGACCTTCATTTGGAAATCGCAAACCCTCTTCAGTACGATCAAAAAATGACAACCGGTCAAATTCAAGATTTTCGTCTGCGAATTCGTTCGGGCGAGAATGCGAGTGTTTCTTCGGAACAAACACTTGGCCTTGAGGATATCGCATCGATTTCACGACCTTCCGATCGATTCATTTCTCAAGAAAATATTCCCACTCTCGAAATAAAATTTAAACCCTCCACTTCAGATCAATTTATTCCTCTCGATCGAATCATGATCCACCCCACTTTGAAGGAATTTAAATTTGTAAGATCGAACGTGAAGTCACAAATTTTAGGAGATTCAACTGGAAAGTTTCAAATGATCGAATTTCCTGGAAGCGACCTCTATGAAAGAGTGAAATTTTCTAGAACTATCTTGGATGCATTTAATCGTCGAATTTCTACAGAATTTTTTCTAAAAGGCCCTCGTAGAAAAGTATTTGACCAAGCACACTTGTCTGGATTTCGAATCCGGGTGGAGCACGTTGAAAGTAATGGACGTATTGTGAGTCGGCAGGAACTTAACGCAACTGACATTTGGCGCACTTATAAAATAGTTGATCCTCATTCTTCTGAAAAACAAATCGACGTTTTTATGAAACGGCCATCCAAAGAAAAATACCAGCCTATCGACGCCATTTTTATTCGCCCCGACGCGGGCAGTTCCACTATCCGGGTACGAGATCCTAAAATCATTGGAATACGTCCTACAAAAAATTCACTTGAAGTCCTTGAGAACGGGCCCTATTGCAATTTAGCACTCCATACCATGGGTCTTCTCGATCACTAAAGTATTTGAACAAATCTTAGCGAAAGAAATCGTAAAACATTTCACCCACAAGCGGAGAAGAATCCGCGCGCCTATTTTGAGAGGAACGCGATTGGATTTGTTCAGAGATCCACGCGTACGTTAAGCGAAGTCCCTCGAGAAGCTGCATCGACGGCGCCCATCCCAGTCTCTCATAAATAAGTTGATGATCGGCATTTCTACCGTGCACACCCACGGGTCCGTCGATATATCGAACGCGAATATCAGGACGCTCAGCAATTCCAAGAAGGAGCTGAAGCGCATCGTGAATACTTACGGATTCACTCGAGCCTAAATTGACGGGGCCTCGAAATTCGCTTTTTGTAAGGCGCATAATACCTTCAATGCACTCGTCGATAAAAAGAAAGTTTCTCGTTTGCTGACCGTCACCCCAGACTTCGATTTCGTCGCCCTTTTTGGCTTCGATTATCTTTCTACAAAGAGCAGGTAAAACTCTTTCCTTACCGCCGCGAAAATTTTCTTCGGATCCAAAAATATTATGAAGTCTTGCAATCGAAACTTCGATTCCATAATTTTTTGCGTGAGATAAATAGAGACGCTCCGAAAACAATTTCTCAAAATCACAATTATTTTCCAGCGCGTCCGGATTAACCGAAGCCGAAGAAGCAAAAAATATTTTAGAAATCTGATGTTTCACCATGGCATCCAAAATATTAAGATTAATTAAACTCGAGTTTTTTAAAATCTCCGCATCGTGTTCCCCCGAAAAAATATAACCAGCACCCCCCGTATCGGCGGCCAATTGAAATATTTCTTCCACTTTAAATCGACGAAAGAGCCGCTCGCAAAAAGAAGGATCTCTCAGATCTCCAATCAAAAAGAGATCGGCTGCGGACTTACTAAATTCAGGAAATTTTAAATCAACCCCAACGACATGACGATTCTCGGATTTTAATCTTTTGACGAGATGACTCCCGATGAAACCGCCGGCTCCGCAAACAATGACTGACTTCTGGTCCATGTTTCTTCCCCCTTTTCTATCGTGGTTGATTATCCCTTTTTTGCCAAGCAAACAGCGACGGCGTCACCATTTGGCGACGTCGAATATTCTGCCTTTTCCTTCCATAAATAAACTGAGAGGACTTACGCCCAGTTCACCGTCTGGGATGGGTTGTCTGATTTTTTCATAATACTTTTGAATAAGTTTACGACCTTGGGTTCCAGGTTTCCCAAAAAACATTTTATGCCATTTCCAAAGAAATTTTTTACCATTTCCCCTCCATGAAAGCGTTTGAATCCACTCGGAGCAGTAATGGCCTTTGTTCTCCTGCGAAAATGAATCATTATACGAAAGGCCGAGCTCCCCTTTCGCGTACCCTGCTGCACGGATAAAAATGCCTCGATACTCAGAACGAATGCGCCCGATTATCATTCTGTCTTTTATTTCTATCGAACTTTTCTGGGATTGAAGCCGCTTTACAAAGTCGACATAAGGCGTGCGAACGGTTCCTACCTTCGGTCGAGCTTCATAAATATAAATTTCTCTTGGGCTTCGAACTTCAAGAAGGCCCACATGATTGAGATCCGGTCCTCCAACAAACTGCGCTTTTGTCACTTCAATGATCGCGCGTCCGAGTTCTCCGCCTTCAGAATTTACAAAGATGAGATCGCCCGTTTGAACTTTCGCAGGAAACGGAACGGGTATTATCTTTGCAGAGAGTGCAAATACAGAAAAAAAATAAAATAAAAAAAGTAATTTAAACAAACGCATCAATGATCTGATCCACTCCCATTCGATTCACGGTACTTCAAAAGTAAATCTGCAATATTCTGATTGGTGAGCAGATAAGTATTATCTTTGAAAAGATTCAAATTAATTCGATCCTGAAATCGATGAAACTGAGGAATTGCTTCTAGATTAACGGACAAAGGATAAAGCCGCATTTCAATGATCGTCCGAATCTTTGTCATTTCGCTCGCGCCGCTGCTTCGGGAAACATTTTTCCATCTTTCCCACAAATTTTCGGCGACCTCATTATAAATAGTCTTAAATTCACGACAATGTTTATCAATGGAGCGCAATTTGCCCACAGTTTTCGCTTCATTGGTAGTCAATTTAAAAAGCTCATCGTAAAGATCATCTAGTCGAAGAATTTTTTCGTCGATGCCGTAGAGCCAAACTACAAATGAAAAAGGCAATTGGTCTTTGACGGAATAGAGTCGTCGATGACGAAAATCTGATTTGGGCGCCCCTACAAATGGCTCAGGAAGTGAGTCCATAAAAGGAGGCTTGGACGCAGCAATCAGATGAGTGTCTGCATCGGTATTTTTAACTCCCGCTGAATGAATCAGCTGTTGAATGTAATTTTTTCCACCCTCAGAGGCACTAATAAAACCCATAAAGTCATCCACCACTCGCGTGAACTTTCCTTGCTGCTCCTGCGAATAATGATCTGGAAATAAATTAAAAATGACCTGAATAAGTTCGGAAAGCATTTTTGACGATGCAGAATAAGGGTCGAGCCGAAGGAAAAGGTCCGTATAAAGAAGTCTGCCGTCCGCTTTAATATCGAATTGATTGCCTTCGTAACGGTTCAAAAGCTGAACAATAACTTCACGAAATTTTTCGGAGTGATTTAGCAAAAACGGAAGGCGGTTTGGATCTTGAAAGATCTCCGGTGCAATTTTGGCTAAACGCCTGGCTAAAAATTTGACTGTGTTCCCACATCTTACGAACGAAGATTCGGGTTTATCGTCGGCAGCCATTGCTGACGTCAGATAACTAATTAAAATAAAAGAAAATGCCCACACCTTCACTCGAGAACCACCCCTCATTCAGATCACTTGAAAACTTTAATTAAACTCCCGTGCAATCAAATCTCCACTGAAACTAAATAAACGCCGTCAGGAAGTCAATTTGATGGCACCTTGGCAAATGAGATTAGTCAGTCTATGACGTTCCTTCATGGGTTTGAATAAAGGACTAAACATCGCGGTCTTCTCTTTCGTTTGTTTATCTGTCGCTTTTAATTGCGAGGCCGCCAGGCCCTTCGAAAACCCCTCCATTTGCAAAAAGATTTTACGAGTTCTGATTACTCCGCAAGCTGCTTCCTTAACGGCAATCGCACTTCTTCTCTCGATCGATCCGGCTCTGCGCTATCAAATGCGAAAGAAAGCTGATGCCGAAAGAACCCACGAAAAAGCTCAGAAAGAAATTTGGGCTCACGCTAAAACTCCTCGCCAAATTTTTCTAAGAATTTTCAAAGACCAAGACGCTCCTTATAATGTAGAGGTTCCCGACGAAGTCTTCCGTCGAAATACATTTGTAGAATGGGCAGAATTTTTTAATCGCGAAGCGCATGCCTATCTCGAGCAAAACCAATTACCAGATGGAAAAATACGCGTGGCCATTCGATTCAACGAACAAAGAACGAGTGTACAAGTTGTAAGGTCGATCAATACTCTCGCAAGAATATCTGCGAGCCTTGCAACGCAAAATCGTTGGGAGGATATTTCTATATTGGATAAAATGCACTTTCTCTCCGTCACCAGCGTTTTATCTGAGGTACAGAACCATTGGGCAGTTTATTGGCTCACCCATCCTGTGGAATCCGAGAAACTCGATGAAAGAGCAAAAGGGCCTTTAAAGATTGCTCTTCATCCTCCCTTGCCACTCAAAGGACTCGGAGACGCTTCCATGACCGAGAGCTTCTCAAAGCTCAGCATGGCGATCATTGGCGACGATCTCGCAAAATTGACAGAGCCCAAGTAATCGAATAACGCTTATTCCGGGATGAATGGTATTATTCGCAGGTTAAAGGGACCTGCTTTAATTCTTATTTTGTGTTCTCTTTCGGATCAAGTCTACTCCGTGGGCATTTGTGAAGGAGCACTTCAAGTGGTGGCTAAGCTTAGCAAGTACACGCCCTTCGGATATTATTTCGCTAACGACCATTATTTGCGCAGTATTCAAAATAGAATTCATGAGGCCGATCGAGCCGTTAAGAACTCTGAAATCAGTGCTACGAAATCCGCTCTACTCGAAAGCTGGAAAACACTTCTCGATCTCGAAGAACTAAGTCCAGGAAAGCTGAACAGAAAATCGCAAATTAAAAAGCAGCAAGAACTTTGGCTGGATACCTTTTTTACTATCGAAGAATTAAGTGCAAATTTTTGTTCTAAAAGCACAGAAATTCCGGAAGATGTCGCACAAGTGATAAAAAATTTGTTCAGTAAAATTCCTGATAAAGGAAAAGTTCGAGAACAAATTCTCGCACATGAAACGCTCTCGCAAATAAAGATGCTCTTAGAGAAAATTCAAACTTTACCCGTTCACTTGCGTCCTGCTCCATCTCAAGTAAAGGAATACGGAATCGACCTTATCCGATATTTGCAGACAAAAAACTCGATCGCGGCAACTGAGGCGCAATCTACTTTTAGGAATTATTTTTCTAAAATCAATGATGATAAAGCCCAAGCGCGTTTTCTAGCTCCAGAAAATAAAGAAAGCAAAACGACCAGCCGAGAACAACTTATGTCTCAAGTGAAAGAAAGAGTTGATTCGTTGATCGAGGAGTCAAAAGAAAATTTGACTCCCGTATTTGTGTTTGAGCCTTCTAATGAACTGGAGTTGCCTCCGGATTTTCGAACTTTGCTAAAACAGATCCCCATCGTATCCGTAGAACAAGAAAAATTACTTCAATCTCTTCTCGCTGAGATTTCAGACGAATATTTAATTCAGCAAACTGAAGACTGGCCTTGGCTCATCGCAACTCTCGGCCACTACGCGAAGAAAACGGATAGTAAACCCCAGACAGTATTTTCTAAAATAAGAGAAGATCTAAAAAAGAGACAAGAGACAGAATATTCACGAACAAATTCGGCAGAAAAGAGACTTGAAGATCTTCAGGCGTTCATCGATGGAGATAGACCGCTTTCAGAACTCGATTCCGAAGTTTGGTATGAATTTAATTACTCTGCTCCCAACAAACCGCTCCTCCCTCAGAAGGTAAAAATTTCTAAAAAGATAATCTTGTTTATGGAGCGACATTACAAGGGCGCAGACTGGCTGAAAATTTTTCAGAAAGGACTAACGAGTGATGTGGGATTCTCAGGAATTAAACGCCTGGCACTTCCTCATAATGGTTATCACTACGCGATAAAATATATCGGAAATGGCCACGATCGAATCGGGGCTATGAAACTCGCGGATAATGCCTGGTATCTCGGCATCCACTTCAACGCTGACCACGCATCCCATACGAATTAACGAGAGAAAGGCATGGCACCTTCGGGGTCAGGCCCCATTTGGGCTGTTTTTGATATCTCCGCTTCTCGATTCAACCTATAATTTACATCTGGAAGATGCTGACGCTTAATCTCTTCGATGAACTTTTTCGACACTGCATTACGTCTGCGAATATCGCGCCGATTCGTCTCAAGTGGATTCGAGATCAAAAGGTGTGGCCAGGGACAACGATCTTTACTGATTCATTTGTAAATTCCCCACTCGTCAGCCAAGTAAAATGTAAAAATAAAATATTTTGGCTTTTAGAGTCGAAAGAAATCACAAGCGAGGCTTACGATTTAACAGAAAAATTTCATCACGCGTTTGACACTGTTCTCACGCATGACCGTGCCCTCATGGAGTCGAATCCCAAAAAATTTAGATTTACCATTCCTGTTTCGTATCGTGAGCTCCAACAAGACGGCATTCCGACAATGATTTACCCAAAAACTAAACATATCAGCACCATAGCTTCGGATAAAAATAAAACGACGGGTCATCGTTTTCGGCATGAAGTGATTCGCCATTTTTGCTCATCATTCGATGTTTTTGGTCGGGGTTACCGTCCGATTAAGAGTGTCTCCGAGGGACTAAAGGATTATCGATTCTCAGTGACGATCGAAAATTCTTCTTACGATTATTATTTCACGGAGAAGATTCTAAATTGTTTTGATTTGGGAACTATTCCCATTTATTGGGGCTGCCCCTCAATCGGAAATTTTTTTGATCTGGACGGAATCATTCGCTTCGAACATTTAGGCGAACTTGCCTCTATTCTCTCGAACTTAAAAGAAAGTGATTACGAAAAGCGCCTGCCTGCGGTAAAACGGAACTTCGAATTGGTACAAAAATATTTGAGCGCTGAAGAATGGATGTTTGATCACATTCGAGACCTTTTTCACGAATAAGAAAAATACAAATGAGCGAAATTAGAATCCAAGGCATCGAAAAAATTTATTCTGGTGGAATCTCTGCGCTCGAATCCTTAAGTCTCGAAATCCAGAGTGGAGAATTCCTCTCGATTATCGGCCCGTCCGGCTGTGGAAAATCGACGCTTCTTCGACTCATTGCTGGACTCGAAATGCCAAGTCGGGGCTCCATTGAAGTGTCTTCTCGCGAACGACTTTCTTATGTTTTTCAAGATTCTCATCTGCTCCCCTGGAGAACAGCGATTCGAAATGTAGCCCTTCCGCTCGAACTCACGCGGATGTCTCGAGAGGTGCAACTTACAAAAGCACTCGAGGCTCTCGACCTGGTAGGACTTAAAGAATTCGCAAACGCCTATCCGAATCAACTCTCTGGCGGAATGAAAATGAGAGTATCTCTAGCTCGCGCGCTCGTAACTGACCCTGCCCTTTTACTCCTCGACGAACCTTTTGCCGCGTTAGATGAAATTACGCGGCAAAAATTGGATGAAGATTTGCGAAAACTTTGGCAATTAAAAAAAATGACGGTCGTTTTTGTAACGCACTCGATTCAAGAAGCAACTTTTCTGTCGAATCGAGCGCTTGTTCTGTCGCAGAGACCGGGACGAATCATTTTAGACAGGCGCTTAAAACTTCCCGAACATCGTGATCTTCTAACCAAAACATCGCAGGCGTATCTTGATGAGATGGCGGCTCTCTATCGAGCGCTTGAATCATCTAAAAAGGAAGAGATCGAATGAAACTCTCTCGCTGGATCCCGCTCGTTCCGTTCGCCATTATTATTTTACTGATGGAATTTCTCGTAAGAAGTAAAATGATTCCCAACTATTTACTTCCATCGCCCACAGAAATATTAAAAGCCTTTACTGAAGATTCGGCAGATCTCTGGAAGGCAGCCGGTGAAACGGGGCTTTCGGCACTGCTTGGATATTTAGGATCAGCGACTCTAGGTCTTCTTCTTGGAATTATTTTCTCAAGCACGAGATGGATCGAAAACGCTTTTTACCCCTACGCCATCTTTTTTCAGACCGTGCCGATCATCGCCATTGCTCCGCTGCTCGTCATTTGGTTCGGATACGGAATGCCGACCATTATCATTTGCACACTTATCGTTTCTATATTTCCAATTATCGCAAGCACACTTGATGGCATCAGATCCACGGACCATGCCCTCATTGATCTTTTTAAAATTTATCATGCTCGCCCACTTCAAAAATTATTTAAATTGAGTTTACCTTTTGCACTTCCGCAGATTTTTGTGGGTCTTCGTATTTCTGCGGGTCTGGCCGTGATTGGTGCGATCGTAGGTGAATTTATTGCCGGCGGCGGGCTGGGTGGAATCATTGACGTTGCTCGGGTGAGGCAGCGCGTTGATCAGGTTTTTGCAGCAGTTCTTTTAGCATCGGCGATTGGACTGATTTTTGTGGCGGGAATAAATCTAATCGCAAGTTTTGCTCTTAGACATTGGCATCCGTCTAAGAAATATGCGAAATAAGGGATATGAAAAAATTTATTTCTCTAATTTTAGTTACGGTTATTTTTGCTTCTGCTGGTTGCACAAAGAAAAGCGAGAAATCACTCCAAAAAGTGACTATTGCTCTCAACTGGGTTCCCGAACCTGAGTTCGGTGGATTCTATGCCGCTAAATTAAATAAAATTTACGAAAAATATGGCCTGGATGTCGATCTGCTTGTCGGCGGAGCTGGAACACCCACTATTCAAATGGTCGCCGCAGGAAAAGTTGATTTTGGAGTCACCAGCGGCGGAGAAGTCATTGTCTCTCGAGCGCACGGAGCGGATGTTGTGGCCGTTTACGCAGTTTATCAAAAATCTCCTCTCATGATCATGGCGCATCAATCGCGAGGTCTGAAATCAATTGCCGATGTTTTTAAATCTGGAACTTTAGCCGTAGAACGAGGACAAGCCTTCATCACCTACTTAGAAAAGAAATATGGATTTTCAAATGTGAAAGTTGTTCCGTATGCAGGCGGCGTTTCTGCATTTCTTCACGATCCGCTTTTTTCTCAGCAAGGTTTTGCGACGTCTGAACCTCTCTTGGCCAAACGCCAAGGAAGTGATCCGGAAGTTTTTCTTGTCGCGGATGTTGGCTTTAATCCTTATTTGGAAACCCTCACCACTCGTGGAGAACTTTTAAGATCAGATGAAAAATTGGTGAAAGCCGTGGTCGAAGGAACGCGGGAAGGATGGGAGCTCTACTTAAAGAATCCAGATGAAACAAATAAGCTGATGGCTTCACTAAATAAAATTATGGATTTAGAAACATTTAAAGAAGGAGCGAAAGCTCAAATGTCTTTTGTTGAAGATGATTTTACTCGAAAAAACAAACTCGGCCTAATGACCGAGAGTCGCTGGAAGGAACAAGCCGAGCAACTTCGCGATCTGAAAGTCGTCTCCACTATATTTCCTGCAACGGAGTACTTTAGAAATTTTTGATTTGCGGATTTTTCTTGGGAGTCCGCGTTCATCGGAAAATATCTACTGATTCTTATCAGAGAAACTACCCATAATCACAATCGTCTCATTTTGGAAAAAAGATTCAGTCTGATTCCCGAGATTAAAAACGATTTCCTGTAATTCCAGAGTTGGAGTTGTGACGATGGAGTTCATAACCCAATTTGGAGCTCCGCTTCCGTGCGGATAAGCCCACGGTGCGAAGTTCTTCACGGCTCTTCCGCCATTGGTGTTATTAATATAAATAAATCCTCCGAGATCGATATTCATTTGGTACTCTGCGGAGCCGTCTTTGGCGTTCAAAATAGTTTGGCAAGTCGCAAGTGCTCTCATCGATGGATAATTCCAGTCTATGCCTCGAACATCAAAAACATTTGCTTTTACTTTTTGTTCACATATTTTTTCGGACTTCTGAACGAAATGTCCCTGATTATCTTTTTCGACCCAATTCTTTTGAACAATAAAGCCTAGGTCCGCTTCTCGAATCGGATTGAGTTCACTGCGAAGGGCTTTCGGTTCTAAGACAGCGCGCTTAAACGCGTCAATCGAGAAAACAGATGTTTCTGATGCAAATGCCGATGAAACAAAAAAACCAAAAATTAAACCAAAATAAATCGCCTTCATGAAATCTCCCCCTTTGAGTGAAAAATTAAGTTTCCCATGAGTTTTTTTTTAGCGCACGTGAATTCGATTTGGCGGAGCGTCAGTAAAACCCAAAATTTGTCGGAAAATTTTTTTTGACGCCCTCGATCATTTTGCGCGCAGTATAAAATAGAAGTGAGATGCACATTCTTGAACATTGTAAGGCATTTTCTCATGAGTAAGATTCTTGCCGTCGCCTTTGATCTCGACGGCGTTCTTGTGGATGCAAAAGAATGGCACTATAAAGCTTTTCGTCGAGCTCTCAATGAGCACGGATTTGATATTTTACCTGAAGAACATTTGGCCAAATTCGAAGGGCTCCCCACTCGAAAAAAACTTGAAGACCTCGCTGAACGAATGATTATTCCAAAAAAACTCATTCCTATTATTCAAGCCGAAAAACAAAAATACTTTCTCGAGACGGCAAGAAAATATTGCCATGACAATCCGAGATTAAGAAATATTTTATTTCAACTTCAGTCTTCTGACCGAAGACTTCTCGTCTGCTCAAATGCTGTTCGAAATACGATTGAGACGCTCCTTCATTGGATGGGTATCTTTGACTCCTTCGATTTTTATCTTTCGAACGAAGACGTCGTCCTTCCAAAACCCAGCCCCGAAATTTATTTGAAAGCCTTACACCTTCTCTCTGTCGATCCGAGTGAACTCCTCGTCATCGAAGATCACGAGAGAGGTATCGAAGCCGCACAAAAAGCAGGCGCGCATGTTTTGCAAATTGGATCGTCAGAGGATTTAACGATCGAACTGATTGAAGAGACGATTCAATCGATCGAATCTATGTCAGAAGCTCTGGAACCCTTTAAAAAGCAACCGATTCCATTTTATTTCAAACGGCAACCGTCGACGCTAAAAATATCATGAACTGAAAACGAATTCGGTTATCCAAAGATATCGAGTTTATTCGATTGGGTGACGGTAGAAAAAATGGAACTGCTATCTATAGGCTGAGCATTCGCCATAACCGCCGCCTTCATTTTTGCCTTTTCATCGGCAGTAGTTGGCTTCGTAGTCGTATTTAAAATACTAAATTTGCCAGGCTGAGAAAGAATTTTTTGAAAATTTGAAACAAAGTCATTCATGGAAATCTTTTTAGTTTTTGTATTTTGAAGAGCAGCCATTAATTTTTTAGGATCGAAATGGAATTCTTTAGCAAAATTTTCGATTTCTTTTACATCAATGACGCCATCATTATTAGAATCCAATTTTTTAAAAAGTGCCTTTTTAACTTCGGTGAGACCTTGTTCAAATTGGTTAAATGAAATTTTTCCTGTTTTATGCGTATCTAATTTTTTAAACAGCTCTTCTCCGTTTATTCCCAAAGTATTTGCAAAGGCGGTAAACTCGGCTTGATTAAGAGAGTGATCGTGATTTTTGTCTAGATTTGTGAAAAGCGATTTATTGCTCAAAATATCTGCGGCGCGATTTTGAATATTGGGTAGTCCGTGAATTGAATTCAATTTGTATCCTCCATGATCAAAAACAATCAGGTTTTGTTCTTCAGGAAATTCATTTCCCGATAAGTTCAGTCTACCGTGCCAACGATCTCGGGGCTTTGCGTTAAATTATCTTCATTTTTTTGGGCTCGGAATCTGTGCGATCCGGACGCATGTTTTAGATCGCGAGTGTCACGACATCCTTGTCGTCCGGCATTTCGTTTTAGCTAAAACGTCGATCCCGGATTATCAATCTGATGCGGAGCGCCTCGATAAAAAGGCCTCGTATGGACTCTCTGCAGCTTTTAACTAGACATTGCGAAATGAATAAATCTCCCGTAATTAAAAAGTTTAAATGTAACGCGTCATCTAAGGGGTTTTTTAAATGGCTAGAATTAAGTATTTCACGGGCAAATTTTTACTTGGACTCTTAACGATTAATATAACTTTTTTCGGTCTTCAGAAAACGTATGGTTGGGGCGCTATTGGACACGATGCGGTTTGGGATATCGCTTATCAACTTCTCACTCCTGATGCAAAACGGGTCGTCGACGACTTGCTCTCTAACCTTTCGCCAATAGATTTAACAAATGTTGCCAATTTTCCAGATGTCATCAGACGTTCTTCAGGCTGGGAACATACAGCCTCTTATCATTATGCAGATGTTCCGAAGGGTGCCGACTATCTCGAGAACCTTCAGAAGAGAATTAAAGCAGTTCAAAGTGCAAGTAATGATCCTATTCATTTGAGCGATGCGGGTGATGTCATCCTCACCATTCTTCGTGCTCAAGATATTTTGCGCGATTCGAGTCCAAATGTTACAAAATCTGACAAAGCGGATGCGCTCAAATTTTTAATCCATATGACAGGCGACGCACATCAACCTCTTCATGTCGGCTATCCGGAAGATAAAGGTGGAAATTTAATTTCTGATGGAATGATGATGGGCGGAGTGCCAGCAAAGTGGAATGGCCGGCCGGCGAATCTTCATGAGACCTGGGATGAAATCATTCTCGGAGTTTCTTACCAAAAAGAATTTGGCGGACTCAAACCCGCAGCACCTGAAGCAGCAAAAATTTATGCGGGACTTCTAGGCAAACCTTCTGGAGCTGATATAGCAAAATGGACAGCAGATCTTTCTCCGGGCGCTTGGGCTTGGGAATACAGAAACTATCTCGATACGATTTATACGGGCTACAAAGATCTTGATACGTATATTCCTGCTCAAAAGGATATCGTCGATTTGCGAATCAAACAAGCTGGAGTTCGATTGGCGGTGACACTCAATAATATTTTTGGATCTAACGGGCCCTCAATAGGTTCAACTGAAACTGCATTTAGAGCTCAAGTTTCTGCAGTTTTAACTTCCTGCAGCGTTTCGCTTGAGCAAATTGCTCGGCTTAAACGCGAGGCACCGCTGAACGCTCCAGCTTCCGGCACTTAAAAATCTCAAGATTTATTCTTCGTAAAAAAGAAGATACGATTTAAGTGCTTGTCTGATGGATCACTTACTTTTGAAATTTTTTCCTTAGATGATCTGGCCAAAATTCCGGAGACTGCTGGTGTTTACAATTTTATCGGAGAAGACGGCGAAATTCTTTACGTTGGGAAGAGCATCCATTTAAAACGAAGAGTTCAAGAACATCTCTCCACGTCTCGAGAGACTTATCGCGCTAAACGAATGCAAAATCTCGTTCGGCAGATTTCGATTTGCCGTACCGGCTCCGAACTCATTGCGCTTCTTTTAGAATCTCATCAAATCAAAACGCTCACTCCCATTTTTAACCGAGCTCAAAGGCGTTCAGTGTTTCCATGGGGACTCTATGAATTTGTGAACGACGGCGATTACAAAACACTTTCGCTTTCAAGAATTAAAATAGAAGAAGAGCCCGTGGTCGTCTTTGGAAATGCTGGCGAAGGAAAAAAATATCTCGATCGAATTATTGAAAAGTATACATTGTGTCCAAAATTATGCGGTTTAGAGAAGTGGACGCGATCTTGTTTTAGCTACCAAGTGAAACGCTGTTTGGGGGCATGCTTATCGGAAGAAGAATCAAGCGCCTATAACGCTCGGATTAAAAAATGGATGAGCGCCATACGTTTTCGGGTCAATCATTTTTGGATGATCGATCGAGGGCGGACTAAAAATGAGTGGTCCGTCGCCATTGTTGAAAACGGAATTTATAACGGCTTTGGCTATTTTCGAGGTGCGCTCAAAGATTTAAAGCCCGATTTAAATGCGCTTAGCTGGTTTCAGGCCTATCCAGATAATAAAGACGTGCAGCGAATCTTAAGAGCTTATCACGATCGTGCCGTTAAGGTTTTACCTGCAAAAATAAATCAACGTTCCGATCAACGGGTGGTATAGATCCAATGATCTATGCAGCGCGCTGAAAATGTCTTTTTAAATACAATTCCTTACGTCGGAATTGCACCCGACTTACTCCTCGGCCAAGTCGAAAACACAGCGCCGGTTCTTTTCGAGAGAACGCCAGAATCTGGTGAAGGCTTTTTGCAAACGTTGCAGGGTCAAAGGAAAAATCCGAAACAAGTTTTGAGCCGTCCTCAATATTTTAGACTTTGTATCTCGGCACATTTCGCAACGGTTGCAACGTTTGTTCCTACGGATGTCGATCAAACCATTCGACTTAAACTTTGGCACGGCGCGAACGCTGATGAAGTCGAAGCGATGATTGAGTCTGTTCTAGATTTCTTAGACTGGAGCGATCGTCTGGTTTCTAAAAGACAAGTGAGATCTTCAAAGGGAAGTGAATTAAGCGGCCACTCGGGAGAGTGGTTTAGCATTGCCGTCCCCGCTTGGATCTGTGCACAAAAATTAAATTTGCCTCTCGCAGATCGTTTACTCGAAACCATTCAAAGTGAAATTCAGCGGCACGAATATTTTTTTTCGGACTTACTGAGTAAGGGAGCATCACTCGCGCTTTTAAAAACGTCCACGCTTATCGCTCACAATTTAGGTGACCTCGATCGTGTCATCGATATGTGGGGGGCGAAGGACGATGATCCACTCAAATCCATTTTTAAACTCGGGCAGAATTTAAATAAAACTTATCCGAGTCTGTTTGCCGCCGGCGAACTTAATCGTGAAATGATGGCATCTGAGAATCATCGACACTTTGCCCTTCGAAAACCCAGATGTTTAAGAAAATCTAGCGACCTCTCGATTGGAATGGGTCCCTTTTTTGACGAATGGGGCGAATGCATTGCAAAATATCCGGATTTTTCGGAAGAAGAACTTGGTGAAATTGCTGAAGCGCTTCTGGAAGGTTTTTTGAAGCTCAATCAAACGGAGAAAGTAGTCGGCTATGCTCGTGCCCTCTCTGGGATGCTGAAAAATATACGCGGAGGCCAAGCGACACTCCTTCGAAATCTACCTGCTGCAAAAAGAAAGCAGATAGAGTCGGGTGAGCTCAGATCGCTTATTTCAGTTTCAAAAGAAAGTTTTGAAGCATCCTGGATTCACAGAGCTTCAAAGTTTTTAAAAAATTTAACTCACAAGCTCGAGTAGTTTTTGGTGAATGATCACCATCGCGAGAGTATCTTGAGCACAGTAGGCTAAAAGATTTTTTCTGACTTCCACTGCTAGAGACTCTGTTAATTCACCACGAAGAAGTTTCGTGAGCATCGCTTCCGCTTCTCCCCCGTCTCGAATCTGGAGTTTAGAATATTCCATATCGGGCGCAAAATACGGCAGCACATATTTAATACTGTACGATCCCTGAAAATCACGATGATAAAAAATATTTTTGAAGATGAGCATTAAATCCCAAAAATGCTCATGAAGATTCATCAGAAATGAAGAGTGGTCCGGAAAAGCTTGAGCCAGTTGCTTAAGGACAGACTTCTCGAAGGCCTGATGATACGCAATGACGGTCCCGCTAAAATTTTTGAAATGGAGTGCTAAAGATTCTACACATTCATCTCGCGGATCACCATGACCACTTGCCAAAAATTCAAAATGCTCGAGGGGCGCGCCGGGCTCTCTCACAATATGGAGAGAGTATTGAGCCGGAATTTTTGCGAAGGGGCCCATCCCGTCATAAAGCGGAATGGGCGGGCTTGCCGTTTCAAAATCAAAATAATAAAAGGGATATTGAGGCTCGCATAAACTTCTCTTTAATTCTTTTCGATCAAAAACAGGCCCTTCTTGCTGGCTCGCTTTCCATTGTCGGCTTTGAAAGGGAGTGGTCAAAAAATTTTGCGGCAAATCTTTAATAAGAGGAGTTTCGTCGAAGAGTTCATATTTAGACAGGCTCGACTTTTTGTAATTAGCAATTTCAAGAACTGATCCTTCCGGAATATTTTTCCAACAATGCTCTACAAATTCGCATGAATACGGACTTAAGCAATGTGCACCTATTTTAACTTCCGGCGGCTCACCTTTTTTCATTTCTTCGACAATATTTTTGACTTCCCCATCAACAAGAAAAAGTTTTTCTCGAACCGCCTCCGTCACTTTGCGATCTTTAAATAGTTCGGTGAGATCAGGAAATCGTGCATCGCGATTTAAATTTCGAAGATAGGCATTTTTAATTTTGACGCCTGAACCTTCGACGACCCAAACTTGAACTCGGACATCGTCTAAGTACTGCATTTTAAATTCAGTCGAAGATTTGACCTCAAAAAGATTCCATGTGCCGTCGAAATTATTTTCAAGAATATCCACACGAACTAAGACACCTTGATAGCTAAACGTAGCTTCAAAGATCGCAGGCGCTTTTTGTTCTTGAATGAGATTCAATGTCTTTTGAATGGCTTCGCCTAGATCGTCGCGTCCCTCTTCGATCAACACTCCACCACGAAAGTAAGTCCTTGCAAATTCTCCCACCAGATTTCCGTTATCGAAGCGCTGCTGATCCATCGCACTTGGCCGGCTGGCGAGTTGGGGATGATGAAGAAAAAGATAGAGAGCTTTAGAGCAATGAAGCCCCTTACAATATTTTGACTTCGTCAGTCGCATTTTTTTCAGTATATCGAGAAGTGAATCAAGAGTCTCTAACGACAGCTATTTTCCTTTAAGCCAGGCGAGCAAAGAAACGAAATATCCGCAAATCTTCGAGGGCTTCGCTTTGTAAACTGTGTTTTTATTCTTTAAAAAATACTCAATTAAAAGCTCAGATTTAGATTCACGTTCGGCCGTAGTATTTAATTTTAAGGTGTTTAAGTATATTTTTAACTTCCCTTTGACTTCCTCTTTTTGCGTGTTGACGACACGAACGCTTATTTCAGTTCTTTCTTCGTCGTCAGAGAATTTTAAAGTTTCGAATTCTAAAAATGTTCCACGAATATCTTTTGTTCGCTTTGCCCATAATTTGGATTCAACAACCCCGATGCGAACGACATCTTTTAAAGATTTGACTGGCTGCGAAAGCGAAGCAAATTCATTGATAAATTGAAGGAAGTTTTTATTCACTAATCCGTCATTTTTTAAAAATTCACCTTCAGACGTTCCAAAACTCATCTGTTTTATGGAGGTTCGGTTAAGATTTTCTGTCAAACGAGCTATTCCCTTTGTCTCCGACTCAAGTGTTTCAGTTATAAAATCAAAACTTTTTAGATTGACCCAATAGGAGCCAATTTTGCTCCATTCTACCGACGGAACTTCTACGATAATTTTTCCACTACCGTCAGGAAGTGAGATGAGCTTAAGGATGATCCCCTGCTTTAAAAAAAAACGATCGGGCGTGTCATAAATGGAGATTAATCTTGAGCCGACGTTTTCGTTTATCGGCAAATGTTCCCTCAGTTGTGAAGTCTGGTGCTCGGATAAACCGACCACAATTTCAGCTCGAGTATCCGCTTCAGCTCCCTCCGCAGCGAAGAGGGTGATCGATTGTGGTACGGATAAAATGAATGCAAGAATAGTTAACTGAAAACGCATTTCCGTTTCAATTACCAGGTGATGTCCGGAAAACAAAGTGGAATATATCGTGTAATTCAGCACCCTTACGCTCCCTAAAAAGCATTATTTGGCAACGTTTCCTTCGACTGCTTATAATCAATCGATGAAGGAAGCCTCAAATTTATCTTTTCGTCTAATGTGGACTCTCTTTCTAATGTCGCTTGCAAGTTGTCTCATCGCAGGAGTACTCGGGGTGTCGATTCTCATTTCTAACTTAAAGAAAGAAGTTGAATCAGAATTAAAAAACCAAGCCGACGATTTGATCACCGCCGGATTTTCAGATTTGACGGTAAAAAATGAACTTCCACAAATCCCCGTCCGGATTCAAAAGGCGCTTGTCGTTCTTGAAAATCCAATCATCAGAATTTTTGATTCGTCTCATCATTTAATCTATTCAACGATGACTCCTGAAAAATCTTCCTTTCTGGATCCTTTCTTAAATTTAGACCCTTTGCAGATGACCACGGCTGAAAAAGATGGAGAGCAATTTAGAATCACTCTCAGATCCTATAAGCTAGCAAGTGGTGAAAGCCGCGTGCTTCAGCTTGCGAATGGTTTACCCAACACATCGAAGGTCCTTCGTCAGTCGTCGATCATGTATATTCTTGTTCTGATTGTATTTTTAATTTTGTCGTCCTTTGTTGCCCGTGCGTTCACGATGAATCTTTTGTCTCCCATAAAACAGGTGGCTTCCCATTTAGGATCGCTCAGCCTTATCGAGCCGAAGCGCTGGACCGCTATTCCTCAGGTGGGCGATTCTCAATTTCTCGGAGAAATGATTGCGGCTGGAAATCATTTAATCGCACGAGTTCAAGAGTCTTCGTTTGCCGGTTACTATCTTTCGCAGTCGATTGCGCATGAGATTCGAACACCGCTTACGATTATTATGGGAGAAATTGAAGCGTTTCGAAATTCTCAAGAGTGTAAAGAAGAGCTCGCGCAGATGTTGGATCAATTCGTGCAAGATATTTTGCATATCGAGGTCATCGTTAAGAGTTTACTTGAATTAGGACAACGGGATCGAGATCATAACCCACAAAATCCGAGACCCATTGAACTCAAACGATTGGTTCAAGAATGTGTGGTCCAGATCAAGAGAGTTTTTGGCATCGTTGTTCGTGTTCATTTTTTACCGGAAGAGAATTGCTGGGTTATGATCGATCCAGACTTGTTTTCTATTCTCATCGATAACCTTTTGAGAAATTCTTTTAAACATGGCGGCTCCCATATTCTTCCTCGAATTATCGTTCAAAATCCGTCGTCTGATTCGGTTATGCTTTCGTTACTCGATAATGGGCCCGGTTTAGCACTCGATGTTATCTCGGCAGCAAACTCTGCAACGAGTTCTCACCCACAATTGGGAATTGGGCTCAACCTTTGTCGACAGGTTTGCAATCTGTCGGGATGGAAGATTTATTTTGAGAATATCAACCCAACGGGATTATCCGTAACCATTGAACTCCCCATTTCACGGCCCGATCGAAATTCGTTTGATTTCACGAACGAACCCCAAGAATTTTTGCACGAAATTTGATCCAAAGATTAATCTGCTTTAAGTCTGAATCTCGAGATAGGAGCTCAGTCGCATGGCTTGCGTCATCTCGTGACAAAAAAGCGATCCGAGTTCTTAATGGAAACGAATGTTTGATCTTATTAAATCTTATCGAAAATATGATCCCGCTGCAAAAAGCTCACTTGAAGTTCTTTTACTTTACCCAGGAATCAAAGCTCTTTTTTTTCACAGAATTGCACATTTTTTATCGATACAAAAAATTCATTTTTTACCGCGCCTAATTTCTGAACTCAGCCGATTTCTCACCGGAATCGACATTCATCCAGGCGCAAAAATAGGAAAATGTTTAATTATCGATCACGGAATGGGAGTCGTCATTGGGGAGACGGCAGAGATTGGAGATGACGTTCTCATTTATCAAGGCGTCACCTTGGGTGGAACTCATCTCGAAGCCCGTAAAAGACATCCAACGATTGAATGCCGGGTGGTTATTGGGGCGGGTGCCAAAATTCTTGGAGATATTCGAATCGGTGAAGGAACAAGAATTGGCGCAAACTCCGTGGTCATCGACAATGTACCAGCCTTTTCGACGGTTGTCGGAATTCCTGGAAAGGTTATAAAACGAGGAATTGCACCTGGTGACGAACTTTGTCATGAACGCATTAAGGATAGTTCGCATTAAGAAGATGCGCGAAAGAATCAAATGAAAATATATACTGATATTACAAAAACAATTGGTCGCACTCCCCTCGTAAAACTTCAACGAATCGGAAGGGATCTCCCGTGTGAAATTCTTTTGAAATTAGAATTTTTTAATCCACTCGGATCTGTAAAAGATCGAATTGGTCTTCACATGATCGAGGCAGCCGAAGTTTCTGGAAAACTAAAAAAAGGAATGTCGGTCATTGAACCCACGAGCGGCAATACGGGCATTTCGCTGGCATTCGTTTGTTCGGCTAAAGGCTATTCACTTACATTGGTAATGCCGGAGACTATGTCACTAGAAAGACGAACGCTCCTTCTTCTTCTCGGAGCGAAATTAATTCTGACCCCCGGTCCTCTCGGAATGAAAGGCGCGATCGCGAAAGCGTATGAACTCATTGAGAAAACTCCTGACGCCTTTATGCCAAGTCAGTTTGATAATCCCGCGAACCCTGCCATTCACCGCGAAACGACTGCTCTAGAAATTTGGAACGATACAGACGGACTTGTCGATATTATTGTCTCAGGAATTGGGACGGGCGGAACTTTTTCGGGTGTCGGCGCTGTTTTAAAAACTAAAAAGCCAAGTGTACAAATGATTGCCGTCGAACCCGTTGAGTCGGCTGTCATCTCCGGTCAAAAACCTGGCCCCCATAAAATTCAAGGAATAGGCGCGGGATTTATTCCTAAAAATTTTGATCCAAAATTAATGGACGGAATTGAACCTGTTTCAAGTGAAGACTCTCTCGCAATGGCTAGACGTCTTATCAAAGAAGAAGGAATTCCTGTCGGTATTAGTTCAGGTGCTGCAATGGCGGCTGCTCTTCGCATCGCAAAAAAATCAGAGAACAAAGGAAAAGTCATTGTGGTCATCATCGCGAGTTACACCGAACGATATCTCTCGACTCTTCTGGCAGAAGCAGAGCGAATCGAAGCCCAAAAATTGCCAGTGAGCTCGGTTGATGAAAAATATTTGGCTCTTGTTACATCCGCAAATGCCGAAGCATAAGAAATTCATTCATCGTATCCGCTCGAAGCGCTCCAGGCATTGTCTTGAAAGCGAGGGTTAAGGGTCTCTGTTCAATGCGATCGCGGGCTCTGGTTAATACGAAATATCGAGCCATATGTCTAACTTGCAAAAATTAATGTAAATCGCTTTAAATGCGTAATTGGTTCGACAGATCAGTTGTTCCACCAAAGGTGGACTAGATAAACCAGAGAGCGGATTTCGCTCTAGCCAACAGATAGTTGGTGTGGATTGGAGTAGAAGGTTTCGTTAGTTTTTTACAAGATGGTTCGATAGCTCAGTTGTTCCACCGAAGGTGGACATATAAACCAGAGAGCGATTTCGCTCTAGCCAACAGACGGTTGGTGTGGATTGGAGTAAAAGATTTCGGTAGTTTCTCACAAAATGGTTCGATAGCTCAGTTGGCTAGAGCGAGGGATTCATAACCCCTAGGTCGGTGGTTCGATTCCACCTCGAACCAGGATTTAAACCGGTTTATAGCCGGTTTCTTTGTTTTTCTACCTTCCGATGTGCAACGGATGTGCAACAACAAACCGAAATAGGTAGAAAAGAAATCGAAAAGTGATGGATCTTTGGCCTAGAAATTTAAGAATTTTTAACAAGAATGAACAAGTCGAAGATAAGAACCCGTCGGTTCCTTTGGTCCCTCCTCTACGGAGGGTGATAATGAAAACGTCCTCGCAGCTAGCTTGATGTTCTCAGCTATGAGGTGCGTGTAATTGATCGTGGTCTTGATCTCTTTGTGCCCGGCAATATCCTGAACCGTCTTTAAATTAATCCCACCCGATATCATGAGGGTGATGGCCGCATGTCTCAGGTCATGAAACCTGATTGGCTTTTTTCCCCACTCCTCGAGGTCGATCTTAAAAATACGATGGGTAAAGTTGTTATGACAAATTGGACTCCCATTGCTTTACTTAGATTGGTAATACAAAAGCTATGTAAGAGTTTGGGGGAGAATGAGTCTGACTTAAGCGACGCGATCGGAAATTTGGTTAATAAGGGGCTAAATCTGATATTTCTCGAAACTCTCAACGCTTCAGAGTTTGGTAACATTTTTGATAACTTGGAAAAAAATAAAAACGGCCGAAAATGGCTCCTTCCTGACAGATAGGGAGGGCTTTCAAGAAAAATTACCGTGGCTCCGATCGTTGGCGATTTAGGAGCGGAAATTCGCTTAGAAATGTGTGATTTGATAAAGATCCAAATTTAAGAGTCCATCTGAAACGATCGGTTGGACCTGTCGATAATTCTGTTTGTTGCTTCTGATTTCTTTAATCGTCAACTCACGTAAGAGTTTTAATTGGTCTAAGTTTTCATCCAGTGCTTTCTTGAGCGCTTTTCTTGGATCATCTTGGCTTGTCCATTCCATAAAAGTTTTGTTTTTGTAATTTTCATTTTTTTCATATGATTCGATCATTTTTCTTACCAATGAGTTTCCGTCTCCTAATCCTTGGGAGGTGTCTGTCAGCAATACTCTCAACTGAAAATTTTCAATCATCGCTCTCGGAAAAAGAATGGTGTACAGATTTTGCAAAAGGGATTTAGAGGCGCGAGACTCAGTGATACCAAGAGAAAGGGTGCTTTCTCTGTTACTCTCTCGGTTTACCAGCGTCGAATTCAAAGTTGAATTTACTGAACCAATGACGACTTTCTGTAGCTCTAGTAATTTATTAGAGACATCTTGTACCGAAGGCTCGAAGGCGCGAGACGGTTCAACAGTAGCCACACTTGTGCTGGCACTTGTCGATCCCAAACCCGTAGATGTTTGAGAGATCTTATCAATTTCATTTCGCTTGGCATCGTATTCTAGCTTCTCTTCTTCCAAGTAGTGCTTCCAGTTACTTCCGATATCTGAGTAGGGGTCAGGAATTGTGCCCGATCGAGGTGTTTTGTGAGAGCCGCCGTTATGGAGACGCTCCGAGTAATGAATAGTTTCGATCTGTCGTACAGGATCAGTAAATTTCACTGAGGAAAGTTGCTTTGATGATTCACTTTCATTTTCTTTTCCTGAAATGATAATCTCCAATTGATGGCGTCCCTTTACATCGATTGTGACATCCCGATCTACATATATCCCTGACGGAAGCTGCTCGACAGAGCCATTGCTATATTGAGAAGGCATTTCTTTTACCTCAACCCATCGCATGGCATAGCAGGCATTTAGTGCAGTCATATTTAGATGCGCAGCTATTTGAAGTTGTAACGGGAGAACTGATTGCGGAAGTTTGTCTAATGTGAAGTCCGGAAGGTTTCGGGGCGCCCCTTCCTGATTTGGACAAGGGTGAACAATGATTTCAGAAAACAGTCTTTGAGTTTCTTTATCACGCCAAGAAGCTGTCGGAGTCCAAATATTAACGGGAGGGGCCTTAAGTCTTTTTTCTTCGGAATCTAAATAAGTCAGAGCTTCCTCGTAAACCTTTTCTAGTTCAGATGCATAACCATCGAAAAGATGGTTCCAAAATGTCTCTGCATTTTCGGAAGTGACGAAATCTTTAAGAGTCACCTGAAAATGTTCTCCTATCTTTCTAAGATCGTCGACCTCGGCAACAGTCTCAGATTTAGAATACTCGGGCCAAAGTGTTTGGAGTTCAAGATAAGCCTGAGTTCCTTTGTTCCATTCTAAGATGTTGGGAAGAGAATCAGCGTGGATAGTTGTTGCCGCTCTTTCCTGAGCAGCTTTTAAAATATAATTGATATTGAAAACTCCGGAATGATCTTTCATCTGAGTGAGTAGTACATGGCTATCAAAAACTGCTGATTCTAAATTCACAGAATTCTCTGAAAGGTTTCGAGCATAATCCAAAAATACAGCTCGGCATTGGAGATATGTGTCATGGCTGATTTTTTCGTCAGGTCGGTCTCTCTTTAAAATACTTAAGCACGCAAGCAAGCTCTTTTGGTAATCCGCGCCATAGAGATTGCTAAGTTGTAGCTGAAGTTTTCGATCAGATTCCGCAAGACGGTCTTCGATAAAAAATAAATGTGCATGAACCAATCCAAGTTCCCTTTGAATGTCCGCAGCTCTCAATGTTAGTTCCGCAATGGATTGATGCAGATTTTTGAATTGTTCTAGCATCGTGTGAAAAATAATCTTGAGTTCACGATCAACTTGGTCAAAACGCTCTTCCATTCGCTGGCCTAATTTTTGAATTTGATCGTGTAAGGAGTTTAATTCTTGTCCTAATCGGTCATCACCACTATCGCTTGTAAGCATAACGACCAGAGTCGCTATGGCGAGAGCGACAGTAATATATAGCTGAAGAGATGCAGCGGATGCAGCAGTCGCCGAAGCCGTCGCGGTCACCGCCGAATAGGTAACATAGGCAGCCGCAATTTGCATGGCTGCCCCAAAGATCATTCTGAAGTCATTGGCTGATTTGGGATCGTCTTGTTTGAGAAAGAGATACATGAGATTGCCCGCATAATTTGCATTCTCAAGCTTCATTTGGTTGATTTGTTGTTGCGCTTCTTTTTCTTGCTGGTCATCATTGATTTTCTTTAATATGTCTCTTTTTTGCGTCGCATCTTGTCGTTCTAAATCGTTTAACACTAGATCATCCAATATTCGTTTATGAATATCCGTTGCAATCTTTTGAATATCCTCGGTAGAAAGTGAAGTTTTTCCAGTTTTTGATTTTTCTTCAATAGCTTTCAAAATCTTTTGAAACTGGGGATCCTCAGCTAGCTTGGGGTTTGCTATGAAGAATTGTCCTTGAGTCATCAGGGGAGAAATATTTCCGTTACGAGATAATATCGTTTCGCTAAAGACTTTCCCAAATTCTGTATCGGATTTTGCGAGCACCCATGCTCTTGAGAGAATATCGTCAGCCAGATCTTGAACTTCTAAAATATCGCTTGTTCTTTGAATCTGTGCCCACCTCTGCGCGCCTTCGCGATTAAATCTCGTTTCAGCTTTTTGCATTGCATCTCCCACAGCATCTAAAGTTCCTGCATAAGAACCTATTGCAGGAAGCGCTTTTAAAACTCCCATGTATTCTTTCAACATCCCAAGCGGGTGTTCGCTCGTGAAGTTGAGGGATGACTGCGCGACTCTTTGTCTTGTGTCCAGAGCATCTGCCGTTTTGTTTACTAAACTTGAAAGGGCCTCGCCGTTATCTGAAGACAGTAAAAAATTTTGGTTTTGTGATTTCAGGGTAGATGCATTTCGAACGAGCAGATCAGTTAAGATAAGAGACTCATAATTCCCTGAAGTCCTCAAATATTCTTTATAACCGATGATAAATAATGCTTCGTTGGGATCTAAAACCCCCGAGGCACGATTGAAAGTTTTATCAAGAATGGAACTATTGACTGCAATAGACTTACTAGAAGTATTTACTTGGCAAATCTGATTTTTCGAAGAGGGTTGTAATTTTTGATTTATCCCTTCGATTATTGAAGAGCTCGCCGGGTTTACTTCGGCATAGAGTCCTAAAGAATTCGAAAAAATAAATGTAAAAATTAAAAAAGCCGAAACCGTCTTTTGCATACAAGTGCCTTCATAGAAT
>JAQBPA010000175.1 GCA_028287765.1 Bacteriovoracaceae bacterium | reverse complement strand
TTGAAAACTGCTGGAAACCGTTTTAAATCAATTTATATGCCCTCCAAAAATGGAGAATTCGGCGGGTTTTTCAAGATTTTAAATTCTGTAGCCCTTGAAATCATCTTTGCAAAAAAGATGTGGGTAAAAGAAAGCACTTAAGTGCCAGGTAAAAAATGATGGCCCCGGCCATTAGTATTACGCATGCTTTTTATCTTTCTTCCAACCAGGGATGTTTGCGTTGGCGATTTCAAAATGTTCGCCTCTTCGTACCGATGAGTGTCGTTACAGCGGAATGTGAAATTCTTGGTTTCTAAACAAACCCAATTTTCTCGAGATGAAAATCATCAAAATGAAAAAGGAAAGTAGATGCAATTGGATCAACCGCATCGTCATTTTGATCGGTGTCCTGATCAGATCTTACTCTAGCTCTCGAGCAGCCCTTGAAAGATAAGAAGACTCGCTCAGTGACTCACGATAGGTTTCTACAAATTCGTTTTCTCCATCTATATCGTCTGGCCAAACGCGGTCAATGAAACGGCGTGCTTGGTCAGCATGACCTGTATAGATAAGGGTGGTGAGCGCTTGGTAGAATTTCGTAGGGGAGCTGTCCTCTCGAATTTCTTTCTGCCATTCCTCGATATGTTTTGAAATATAGACATCGGTTGGCTCGGGCTTATACATAAGATTTTCATCTACGACGTATTGGCCATTTTTATATTTTAAAATCACTGTTCCGTTGGGATGACATGCATGGCAACCGAATTGCGTACCATACAGTGTTTCTTTGAAGATTATTTCGGGAATACCGTCTCCATCCAAGTCTTTGAATTTGGGGGAATCAATTTCGCCAGTTTCGAGCTTGGCAATTTGTTTAAAGTCCGTCGCAAGATCAAAGATAAAGAGATACCCGGGCCCCATATTTCCACCTCCCCATGACTCTACGGCAATCTGGGTGTTTCCTTTTCCAATTAAATTCAACAGATATTCTGGCTTCCCATTTTTATTCCGACTAAGCAGATGATTCCACTCGAAAAATTTATCGTTTTCTTCGAGTGGAAAAACGACTCGGCCTGCCTTTGTAATTTCAAAGCCATCGCAACGAAATATTTCCCCGTCGCTTGAAACGCGAATGGTGTAATCTTTGAATTGCCGTTCAAAATTTCTCTTTGATTTCCACGAGCAATACTGATCGGAAAAATGATATGAATCAAATTCAAAAGATTCTTGGGTCGTATTTCCTTCAGCTGATGTGGAACCACTTGAAGTAATAATGATGGAGAGAAAGAGAAATGATAAAAATAAAATTTTGCGGTTAAACATTGTCGATCAATCCTTGATTAAAATATGGCGCCCATCTTTTGTGATCCAATGCCAACCAAATGGAAGTCCATTAGCTTGAGATTTTTTCTTAAACTCTTTGGAGTAGTTTAAAACTTTACCGGGATATTCTCGAATCTCTTTTAATTTTTTTTTGTTTTTGATCCCGGCCTCTTCCAAGTATTGCTTAACGTCATCCCATTTTGTTGGATCCTTACCAGCCTTTTGTGCGGCTCGCTGCGCTTTTGCGATTGTTTTCGCGCCAGCGTTATAGGCGGTAAGCGCAAACTTAGTGCGTTCGATCGGATCTTCGACAGGAATTGTTTTAACTATTTCTTTTTTATATCCAACGTTTGTCGATCGGCTAAAATTCTTGTCCAGATCCATTATGTATTTTGCTGCGCAAGTAGCAGCCTTATTGACGTCGAATCTTTCATCGATTTTTTTGTCTACCTTTAGGCCATAGTGAGCGGCGACATCTGGGCTAATTTGAAAATGCCCTGCCAGTCCCGGAGAATTTTTTTCGCCCATATTGAGTCGCCCAGAACTGCTTTCTTGTCCATACATACCCTCAAGCGTGTGTATATTGTATGCACTTCCATCTGGAAAAATTTTTGAAGCTCGATTGACAGCTTCCAGTTGTTCTGGCGTCAGTTTTTCTAGCCATGCATCAACATTGGGCTTTTGCGGCGAGGGTTTTTGTTTTCTCGGCATCGCAGTCAGGATTTATTTAATGTTACTCATGGTCAACTTAAAATATTTAGTTCGATTTCATTTCGAAGTGGGCACGATTGCAACCAATTCGAACCGTCTCTGAAATCGACTTTGAATTTACAGTCTTTTTGCGGGAGCCCTTCGTATACCAGCAGATTAGCCCGAAAGTGAAGGAACGAAGCGGTTGGGAATGAACCTCTTGGAAATTTCGAAACATCTCGGAATTGACTGGCATACGGTCAGAAAGGCTGCTGAGTGGAAGATCGATGATGGAGATTATTTTTTTAATGAAATGAACTTAAAACTTTTTTACAGAGCGATAGCGCTGCTTTTGCTAATCGGATCGGTGCGGGCCGCATTTTTAATTGAATATCGGAATGGGGCGTAAAATTAATTTTAAATTCTTTTCCTTCGAGACTTTTGACAGCTTCTTGAATTACCGAAACTTTAGTTCTGAGATTTGCTCGCAGCAATGGCGTTGAAGTTTTCAGTTTTTGAACCTGAAACTCGGAAAAGCGATCGTTTAAAAGTGCCTCTATCTGTTGAGCGTCATGTGTTTCGACAAATTGTCTACCTTCTTCTGTAAGGCTATACTCAACAATGCCCAGGGGTGTAGCAATTTTGGCATTTAATTTCTTTTGAGTATCGTTGGTTTTTAAAGTTTTTAGAATTTCAGCCAAAGAAATGAAATCTCTAAAAGAAGGCATATGAAGCTGGATATTTTCCCAAGCTTGAAGTGTTTTTATGGTTCTTTCATTTAGAGTTCTTTTTTCATTCGAATGGGTTTTTTCTATTTCCGCTTCTGATCGTAAAATTGCAACCGGATGAAAGTGATAGAGTGTGATCTCAACGCCATGGTGGAAGAGAGCTTCGGCACCTCCAAGATTTACATAAACGCCGACCATTCTGTTTCCAGAATCAAAAGACTGAACTTGTCCGGTGGACGCTTCAAACCACGCGTTCAGATTATGTACGAAAAACCATGCTTCTTCATTTTTCGACGTCGTAATCAATTCACGTATATCGGCTATTCCTGCTTCTTCCGATTTTTCGGTTACGGCAATTTTATCAGGAAAAGGACTAACTATTAATTTTTCGGTCATTTGAAATGCGCTATTTTCTGGAAGTTTTCGAATTGGGGAAGTTGCATTCAACGTTGACCACGACAAATTGAACCCAAAAAGACTAAGCACTGCGGCCAAGCAGAATGTAAAAATCTTTGAAGATCGTGTCACTGGCCCAATACAGAGCAAGATTCATGCCATGTATAGAATCCAGCTGGTTAATAGAATTCGGGGTGCAATCCCTTTTTTAGTTGAAAGTAGGGTGACCTATGCCGCACCTGCTAAGACATGGGTTTCCTTACCTCTGGTTATTTGTCTCATTCTACTTCTGAGTTCTCCTAAAAACTGATGGCC
>JAQBPA010000162.1 GCA_028287765.1 Bacteriovoracaceae bacterium | reverse complement strand
ATTGAATGTGAAGAGAGCGCTCGCGGGTGACGTAAACAAAGCGGTCGTTCCGACTTATCAAGATGTTTCGTATGTTTTTGAATCGCCGAGAGGAACCTCTGCGGCGAGTTACGATACGATGACGAAGATTGAGCAGAAGGGCGCTAAAGAAATTACGGTTTGTTTTAGCAGAATCGATCTTGTTGAAAATTCGGATTGGATTGAAGTGATGGGTGCGGACTATCGCGTGAAAGACACGATGACGGGAACCTACGATGACACGAATTATAAGGATGAGCAGCATGATCTTTGTGCAGCCCCCATTTTGGGAGATACGGTTTATGTTCGTCTCTCAAAGCAGGGCGTATCGGATGGAATGCAAGGCTTTAAAACTAAACTCTTGAAGGTGGTGCAAAATGAAACAGCCAAATAAAAAATTAAAATTTCGTTTGATCAATAGTTTAACGCTCATTTTATTAACGGTCATCGTAGCGTGTAAACCTGCTCAAAAGGATCCTGAGCTTAATTTTAATCACAATCGTCTCGATGCCAAAGTGGACGGACTAAAGATCGAAGCAGAAAATCCTCTTACAAAAATGGGAGTGACGGATTTATGGAAGAAGACCACGGGAAAGTCTGCGGATGGAAATCGAGTGACGATTGCTTTAGTGGGAACGGGAATCGATTATACAATTCCGGATCTTCGCGACGCTCTTTGGATAAATATGGGAGAGTACTCGGAACAGAATAGAAACAACGGCGTGGATGACGATGGAAATGGCTATGTCGACGATGTGATCGGGTATGATTTCTTTTCAGGCGATGCGAGACCTTACGATTGGAATGGTCACGACACGTTCACCGCGAGCATTATAGCCGCGACCGGCCGAGAAAATTCAAAGATTGTGGGCGTGGCACCGAACGCACAAATAATGATCGCACGCTATATCGGTCCGAACGGAAGTGGAAAAGGACTCGATGCAGTGGAAGCAGTTACGTACGCCATTAATAATAAGGCAAAAATTATTTATTTTAATTGGCCAGAAGGCGGATTCAACGCAATGGAAACGCCGCTAGTCGTAGCGGCTTTCAAGGCAGCAGGCGAAAAAAATATTTTGGTCGTCACACCTGCAGGAAATAGTGGAAACCACGCGGTACCCGCTTTTATTCAGTTAGCTGCGAGACTACCGAACGTAGTTGTAGTGGCAGGACTCGATCAAACCGGAAAAATTAAAGCGACATCGAATTCCGGAAGAAACCTAGCTCTAACGGCTGCTCCATCGGTAGGAGCATTTGGATATCTTCCAGGAGGATCCATTTCGCAAGACATCCAAACAACCTCGGTCGCCGCAGCCTACGTAACAGGCGCCGCCGCACTTTTGAGCACCTTGCCAGAGATGACATCGGTGCAGAAGCTGAAGGCCGCATTACTAGCTGCAAGCGGAAGCAGAAAAGCAAACGCCGAGCTAATCGACGTGTTATCAGGCGGAGCTTTAGATTTGGCCGGCCTATAAATTCAAAATGGCGCGATCAACATCGCGCCATTTTGAATCAGGGGTCAGAGCAAGTTCGGGTGAGGCACCTCAATTAATTCGCTGGTTTATTTTTAAGACTATTTGAAGGGCAAATCATTTCTGATTTGACGATTTGTCTTTAGAATTTCTCTGAGATCTAAAGTAATTAAGAAAAAATATTTTTTATATTTCGATGAGCCAAAATACGCATGCTCATTTGCTCGTGTTCAGCTTATTTGATCAGGCTTAAGAATTAAATTTTCGAGAACCTTTTTCCAGGCCGTTGGAGAAACGGAACTGAAGAATGGGTCCGGCGTAACCCACCATGGCAGGAAACCTTTCCAGTAAAATCTGATTGTTGATCGAGCCGACCGAAAGAGTTCCTTCGTTATCTTTGCCTTTAATGGATTTTGATAAACGTAGGCGATGGATCTTTGAAGATAATCCAAGGAATTTAAAATTTTGCTTTTATATCTCCCTTCCCAAAAATGTCCTGTCCTTTTCAAAAACTTATTTAGAATTCGCGCGACCATCGAGTTAATTTGCTGCATGAGGAGATCAATGGGTGTTTCTGCACTTACCGAGAGAATGAGATGATAATGATTCGACATTACTTCGAGGTGATGAATTTCAAATTGATATTTTGGAATAGGATCAGTTGAGTCCTTTGTGCAATTTTTTAACTTCTTAAACACGGTTTCAAAAACGCGATAGGCGAAATTATTTTGAAGATAGAATTCCTTATTATTACAACGAGTCGTAACCGAGTAGGGGAATTCATATTGTCGTATCCGGAGAGGCCTAGGCATTTGACTTAAGGAATGCAAAACCTATTCCAATCCTCAGGGACCCTGAAAACTCGAATATTTAAACAAAATTCCGCCGAAAGCTTTGAAGTTTCGGCGGAAAGTAGTCTGACCCCTTTTCTCCTTCTTTCTTTATTGTCTCGATCAGATCATAAATATGACGCGCTCATTAAAATTGATGACGCACTACGCTACTACTTTTACGAAATATCTCGTTGTGTCAGCACATTGCATGTAGTTTCAAAAATAGGGGGGGAATTTATTGTTGAAATCATTTCGATTGCAATTGGGTCTATGCGTTACCGTTTTTTTTGGATTGGTCACAAGTTCTGCACAGGCGTTTTTACCGACTTCTGATCCGCAAGAGTTGGGAAGAAATTTTTTAGGACCGGACGATCAAATCTCTATCAATAATCCGCAAACTCATGGAGAAATTCGGCCTACTCCTACTGGAAAACCGTCTACGATAACTATTCGTTTTAATGATCAACAGATTACATGGTCTGCAATTGATTCCGATATGGGAGTTCTTCAAGCATGGGGCACGCCTTTCGTGGGGCATCAGCCGGACGATACGATTCGTGATATGGATATTATTCTCCGTCAATTGCTTGCACAAAATATCAATCTCTTTCATGTCAATCCTCAAGAACTGAAACTCGAAAAGGAGCGAACAAAATTTTCAGGACCTTTTCGTTACATCACCTATGCTCGGATGCATGCAATCGCGGGAGAATATTATCCTGTCGATAAAGCATATATCACTTTCCGATTCAAATTTGGAAGATTGATCGAAATTTCCAACTATTCTTTCGGCAAGATTACGCTCGACGAAACTCCAGCCATTTCTGCACAAGACGCTATCGACGCCATTGTCGAAGATGGTGTTGTAGCAAGTAATCAAGACTGGACCGTCTCTCCAAAACCGCTCCTTCAGCCGTTTTATGATCAACAACGTAAAATTCGATTTCGTTTAGTCTATGATGCAACCGTAAGACGAGCAGAACCTTACGGCCTTTGGCATTATTCCATCAGCGCTGTGGATGCTAGAATTGTGGGCCTCGAAAACAAACTTCATATGTCAGGGCACGTATCTGCCGAAGTTTATCCGAGACTTCCCTCCGACGGAATTACATCCGTCTCCCTTCCGGAAGTGACTGTCAGAAATGGGAGCCAAGTAGGAAGAACAGATACCGATGGAAATTACGCGTTTGATCCAGAAGGGTCATCTGCTGAACTTTCGGGAGTGAGAGCCGCGATTAGACAATCATCCTCCAAATCAGTTTCTCAGCAATCGGGTCCCGATGGAGAAATTCTTTTTTCTGCGGCTTGGAATCTTTCGGAAAATATGGCGTACGTTTATGTGAATCGTGTGAATCAATTTGTTCGCAATTTTGTAAAATCTGCTCCGCGAGATACACCGCACGGAAAATCTGATTTTTTAAATTCGCCAATCACGGTGAACACACGGGTTCAAAATAAAACGATAAAAGGTTGCAACGCTTGGTTCGATCCCGACGAAAAAACGCTCAACTTTCTCGAAGCCAATGCCAAGTGCGAAGCCTCGAGTCATTTTGCTGATATCATTATGCACGAATGGGGGCACGGATTTGACGACGCCTTTGGCGGTATTCAAGACAACGCATTTTCGGAAGCGATCGGCGATTTCACGGCCGTCTTAATGACCGGCGATCCTCGTATGGCACCCGGATTTTTTAAAAGCAGTGAAGATCCCATTCGAAGAATCGATATGGTAAAAATTTATCCGCGAGATCAATCCCGCGATCCTCATCTTGAAGGTCTTATTGTAAGTGGTGCCTGGTTTGAGACACTCCTCATGATGAAGAAGATTTATGGTGATGATGCAGGAAGAATGAAAACGGCCGATTTATTTTTCAAGCACCTTATTTCGACGGATGCCTACCTCGATAGCTATATGGGAGTTCTTGCTGTGGATGACGACGATGGGAACCTGCAAAACTGCACGCCTCATATGTGTATTTTAAACGTCGCTTTTGCAAAGCGCGGATTAACTCCGGCCGACCCTCGTTGTTTCTCAGAAGCTGCGCCGTCCGGACTACCCGCTTGTGCCCCATCGACGGTAAAGCCGCCAACAGAGTAGATCTTTAGAATTCAAAAGGGGTCAGAGGAAGTTTTTTTAAAAACTTCCTCTGACCCCTGATCTTCTGACCTTATCCATAAACGGCCCTCTAAATTCCTTTAAATTGCATTTGATGCTCTCTGGCTTCCGGGGATACGCTTAGGACTGTCTTAAAGGAGTTTTTTAATCCCGAATGTCGTCTTGTTGCAAATTTCTTTGTTCATCCATCGGAAAAAAAATGATCATGGCCTTTACGGGGCTGGCGCTTAGTCTTTTTCTGCTTCTTCATGTGGCTGGAAATATTATTATTCTTCTGAGCCATGAGAAATTTAACGAATATGCCTTCAATTTAGAAAGTATGGGGGTCTTGCTCTATATTGCTGAAGCTGGGCTCATTGGGATTTTCATTGCGCATTTGGTTATCGCCATCAAATTAAGTCTCGAAAATAAGGCGGCTCGGCCGCAGCCCTATTATCTTCGAGCCAGTACCGGTCGAAGTCGACGGACTTGGGGCTCTTCTCATATGCTTCTGACCGGAATCGGTATCTTTATTTTTATTGTTTATCATTTGATCCAATTCAAATTCGCAGCCTCACCCGTGGTCGAACAAAAAGGAGTGGCGATGCGTAACTTGGCCTTTACGGTAGTCCATGAATTTAAAGAAACCGACGAGCTCATCATCTATATCGTGGCACTTCTCCTGATCACCCTTCACATTCGTCACGGCCTCAGAAGTACATTTGAAACGCTCGGCATCGCAAACACGAAATTTGATCCTTTCTTTCGTTGGCTCTCCTTCATTTATGTTTATGGAGTGATGGGAGCCTTTATGCTCATTCCCCTTTGGATTTATTTTAAGGTGCCAGCATGAAGCTCGATTCAAAAGTTCCAACCGGCGATATCGAAACTCAGTGGTCGAGACATAAGTTCAGTCTCAAACTTGTGAATCCTGCCAATCGACGAAAGCATACCGTGCTTGTGGTCGGTACCGGACTTGCCGGAGCTTCGGCTTCTGCTTCTCTTGGAGAACTTGGCTATAACGTAAAAACTTTTTTCTTTCATGAGAGTCCGCGTCGAGCTCACAGCATCGCGGCTCAGGGTGGAATTAACGCCGCTAAAAATTATCAAAATGATGGTGACAGCATTCAGCGGCTTTTTTACGACACCGTAAAAGGTGGAGATTTTCGTGCTCGCGAATCGAATGTTCACCGTCTCGCAGAAGTGAGCGTTAACATCATCGATCAATGTGTCGCTCAGGGTGTTCCGTTTGCTCGTGAATACGGCGGCTATCTCGATAACCGCTCATTCGGTGGCACTCAAGTTTCTCGAACCTTTTATGCTCGCGGGCAAACTGGTCAGCAACTTCTTCTCGGCGCTTACAGCTCGATGATGAGACAAGTCGATTTAGGGACCGTGAAACTTTTCTCTAAACGAGAAATGCTCGATATCGTTGTCGTCGGTGGTCAAGCGAGAGGAATTGTTGTTCGTAATTTGGAAACGGGTGAGCTGGAATCTTACGAAGGCGATTCGGTTGTTTTAGCAACCGGCGGTTATTCGAATGTTTTCTATCTTTCAACCAATGCAAAACTTTGCAATGTGACGGCAAACTGGCGCGCTTACAAAAAGGGCGCAGGCTTTGCGAATCCTTGCTTTACGCAAATCCATCCCACTTGCATTCCGGTGAGCGGCGATTATCAATCGAAGCTAACACTCATGAGCGAGAGCCTCAGAAACGATGGACGAGTTTGGGTGCCAAAAAAACTGGCCGACGATCGAGCTCCCGAGAATATTCCTGAAGCTGAACGTGATTATTTCTTAGAGAGAAAATATCCGGGCTTCGGAAATCTAGTTCCTCGCGATGTAGCTTCGCGTGCCGTGAAATCCGTTTGCGACGAAGGAAAAGGCGTCGGTAAATCGAAGCAGTCTGTCTATTTGGATTTCGCCGATTCAATCAAACGTCTCGGAGAAGCCGGGATTTCCGAAAAATATGGAAATCTTTTCGAAATGTATGAGCGCATTACCGACGAAGATCCTTATAAACGCCCGATGAGAATTTATCCCGCACCTCACTATACGATGGGCGGACTCTGGGTGGATTATAATTTGATGAGTACGATTCCTGGTCTTTTTGTTATCGGCGAAGCGAATTTTTCTGATCACGGAGCGAATCGACTAGGTGCGAGTGCGCTCATGCAAGGACTCGCCGACGGTTATTTTATTTTGCCTTACACGATCGCCAATTATTTGGGCGGAAATTCTTTTGCAAAAGTCGATACGAATTCCGACAACTTTAAACAGGCAAAATCAGACGCTCAAAAACAAATTGATCGCCTCATGAATATTAACGGAAAAAAGACGGTGAGCGAATTCCATCGACAACTGGGTCGAATGGTTTGGGACAATGTTGGAATGTCCAGAAACGGAAAATTACTCGAGAAGTCGATTAAGCAAATCGCTGAACTTCGAGAAGAATTTTGGCAGAATGTAAAAGTTTCGGGAGAAAAAAATAATTTAAATCAAGACCTTGAACAAGCAGGTCGAGTAGCCGACTTTCTTGAACTCGGAGAACTGATGGCGAGAGATGCACTTACGAGAGAAGAATCTTGTGGCTGCCATTTTCGAGAAGAATTTCAAACCGCTGAAAACGAAGCGAAACGAAATGATGAATCTTTTGCTCACGTGGCCGTCTGGGAATATGCTGGAGAAAAGACTCCGATTCGAAACACCGAACCTTTAACGTTTGAAAACGTCCATATGGCGCAAAGAA
>JAQBPA010000140.1 GCA_028287765.1 Bacteriovoracaceae bacterium | reverse complement strand
GGAACGCCCGTACAAAAAAGCGCTTAAGCCAACCGATGCCATTCAATATCTTCAAACAGAACTTAAAGATGAATACGACGCGCAGGTTCTCATCGAATTCAGTAAAGTATTGAAGCGATAAATTATGGCGCTTCATACCCAAGTGTTTGAGCCGCCAGAAAAATCTTCGAGCCCGTTTTATCAACCCATTGAACTCGATTTCATCGCACTCGATAGCATTTGTGACCACAGTCTCTATCTCAAGCTAAACGGGAAATACGTTCTCTATCGAGGCGCCCACACGCCCTTCAATAGCCAGGATCGAGACAGATTGTTGCAAACCAAAAATAAAATCATTTATATTTATTGCGAAACCGAACGAGATCTTCGCCATTTTTATGAACAGAATTTAAGCAATATCATTGAAAATAAAGAAATCCCGGTAAAGAAAAAGGCCGAGGTTCTTTATCAATGCGCCAAAGGAATTGCTCACGATATCTTTGAAAATCCTGAAAACAAAGAAAGCATCGGTAGATCAAAAATAGTCGTAGAGAATACAATCCGACTCCTTTCGCAAGGCACGGACGCGTTTCTGCAAATCATTTCACTTTCAAGCCACGATTATTATACCTACACCCACTGCGTAAACGTGATGGCTTTTAGCGTGGGACTTCTTTCTTCGTTAGGAATCAAAGACCAAGCACTCTTAAACGAGGTAGGCATCGGCGCGCTTCTTCACGATATTGGAAAAGCAAAAGTTCCCCATCACGTTCTAAATAAACCCGGTCCCCTCAATGCAGAAGAATGGGCCGTCATGAAACAACATCCAGCGCTCGGATTTGAAATGCTTTTCGAAACACCCACGCCGGAGAGATCAAAATCAATTGTCGTTCAACATCACGAAAAAATCAGCGGCTCTGGCTACCCCTCCGGCCTCAAAGGAGAATCCGTTCCCCTCATCTCTCAAGTAGTCTCGATTTGCGACGCTTACGACGCCATGACAACAACGCGAGTGTACAAACAGGGAATGTCCCCCTTTAAAGCTTTCGGAATTATCACTCAGGAGATGAAAGGAGCCTTCGATCCAAATCTCATCTCTCACTTCATTAAGATGCTCAATTTAAAAGACAGAAAATAACTATCTCCCACCAGATCTTCTAAGGCAAAACTTCGAAATAATTCTTAACTTCACCGGCCGGAATAAAGTTCGGTTTCACAACCTTTATAGATTGGGTTTTTCCATTAGCCAATACAACATCGATACGAACAATATCCGTATTCATGAGTGGAATGTCCTTCAGAAGCACCGATGTATACGTGGTTTCATCTTCCAATTGGGGACCACTTGCAGATTTTTTCGAATCAGCAATGTGATGTCTGTAATTTTTAATAACAACGTCCGAGTTTCCACCCGGAAATGTGCTTTGATTGATGAGATAGTTACCAGTGGATTCATCGACCGCCCCTAGATCGCGAGTTCTAATAAGAACTTTTCTTTCAAGAATTTCGTTATATTCAGCAGTAACATCCCGTGCATCTTCGAAGCGAGTAATCTGCGCAAATATGTTTGTTTCTATGGCAGACTTGAGTTGGTTTAAGGACTCGACTTTTTTCTTTCGAGTAGTTTGCAACGTAAGCATCTTTTTTATGAGGTCTAAATCGTACTCTAAAGAATTGAGTGGAATAACCTTACGAATATTTCCATCTGTTCCTTGTGTGATTAAGTAAACTATTTCATCACCAGACAAATAAATGCTTACACGAGGATTTTGATCGAGGTCCGTCAAGATTAAAACCCGATCAGGAGAATCGAAAACAATAAATTGAGAGGAAGGAGCGTTCAATGCAGATACGATCTTAGGATAAACCACTCGAGATGGGATGACATGGGCATAACCTTTTTTATCTTTAAAAAGGAAATAAGCACCTTCTGCTGAAGCGAATGGTGGTGTGCGCAAAAATTCTGCCTTTTCAGCACCACTCATTCCTTTGATATGAGCCGCCAAATTCCCAGAAGGAAGAGACTTCAAAAAATCAAGATCGTCTATTTTCGTCAACTCTTCCGAAGCCTGAGCAATCGAAGGATCCGCCTGTAAAATAGCAGTTAAAACAAAGGATGCTAAGACCACATTTCTTTTCATAACAGAAGGCCGTACCAGAAATTAAAGATGCATCAAACAGAAAAGTAGGAAGCCAATGAGATTTTAAAGAATTTGATTTAAGTTTTGTATTCTGATTCCAGTTTGAAGTCGAACTGAGGACGAACGTGGAGCGGGTCGTGGGTGAAAAACTCTTGAGACGCGCGAGAGAGTCATGCGAGAGATAAAAGTTCTGCGTCGAAAAAGCAGCACTCATACTAAGTTCTGCAATTAAATGATTCACCACTGAGCGCGTTTTCTCACCCACGACCCGCTCCACGTTCGTCCGGAGATTCGACCTCAATCTGGACCCAAAATTTTTAGTTAAGTTTTTTACGAAAAAACTTATCCCGCCCGGAAGGGTGCCGCCTGAGCAGCTTTCAACGATTGCTTCCAAGTCGCATAAGCAACTTTAAATTCCTGCCGAGCAGTCTTCGATTGTTGAGATAAGATTTTCATCTGAGCAGATTTTCTACCAAACTCTGCTTTTAGCCGAGTCCACTCGAGTCCTAGGCTTGTCCACTGCTCTAAAGCAGCATCAAGCGCCTCACTCATCGTTTTTACGTGCGCACACTCTGTGACCACCTTTTGTCGATGCGTCTGAATTCGCGCACGATAAATTTCCTGAACAGGCGTTGTTTTTAGTCGAGAGGTGAGTCCTACAAATTGTCCAAAATAGATAATCCATTTGGCAGGATCGTAGTGAAAGAAGCGGTGCCCATTTCGAAAATCGAATGGGAACTTATGATGAAAATTATGCCAGCCCTCGCCGTGTGCAAAAATAGCGCAAATTAAAGAGTCTCTCGCCGTAAGTTCTGTCGAGTACGGTCGACGACCAAAATAATGAGCGTAAGAGTTAATTAAAAAAGTGAACTGATTAAAAAGAAAAAGCCGCATCAGGCCACCGAGTAAAAAACCAGCTATCGGTCGACCCAAGAGAAATCCTAAACCTAGTGGAAGCAAAAAACAGGAAACAACCAACCACAGGCCATAATATTTATTTTGATGCCGAATCCAAGGATCTCGTACTAAATCGGGACAATTCGAAAAATCAGTTGTCGAAGGACTTCCTATCATCCATCCCATATGAGCCCACCAAAAACCTCGGTTAATATTATAAGGATCTTTTTCGGTATCTTGGAATTTATGATGCCTTCTGTGATCCGAACACCAAACCAAAAGGGTGCCCTCGGCTACCGAAGCCCCCCCAAAAAGCACTAAAAACCTCATGAGAGATGACATTTTAAAACTCAAGTGGGAACACGCCCGGTGATAGCCCACATTGATCCCGATGATGCCCATAAAAAACATGAAGAAAAAAATAGCAAATTCTTGCCAGTGAATGCCTCCACCTAAAAGAAGATAGGTAGGCCAAGCTAGAAGTCCTAACGTATGAACAAAACCAAAATAAAAAATTGGCAACCAGTTGGGACTGAACTTCCGGGTTGAATCACTCACGCTCTTCGTTTGAGCTGCTTCTGTCTTTGTCATATCAGTTTCCCTTAACTCTATTGATGATTAATGAGGAATTTCGAGGAGAATTTAGCATCTCCCACGCTCTACTTGTAATAATTATATCCCATTTAGTCACCCCCTAAACATGATAAGATTTATCTGTTTGTTAAGGGAAAATCAGGTTACCTATAGTTCAATTAAGAATCATTATGCACTTGTTTGATATTCCATGGGATGTCTTTTCCGCTTTTATTGAGCTCATCGTCCATTTTGACCAGCATATTCATCACTGGGTCAGTCACGTAGGCGTTTGGATTTATTTTTTATCATTTTTAATTATCACACTTGAAACGGGTGTGATCATCTTTCCGTTTTTGCCAGGCGACTCTCTCCTATTCACTTTGGGCGCTGTCGCTGCGTCTCAGGCGGTCCTCAACTTACCTATTCTTACGGTCATCCTCATTTTGGGAGCCACGCTCGGAGGAATCATCAACTATATGACGGGAAGTTATATGGGGCCTAGAATTTTTCAAGACGGTCGTTCAAGGTCGGGATGGTTTCGTAGATCACATCTTACAAAGACCCAGGCATTTTATGAAAAGCACGGCGGCAAGACGATCGTTCTTGCTCGATTTCTTCCCATCTTTAGAACGTTCGTTCCCTTCGTCGCGGGCATTGGTCGGATGAATTATAAAAGATTTTCCTTATTCAATTTTGTTGGAGCGGCCGTCTGGGTGATTGCCCTTATTTTAGCAGGAAGTTATTTTGGAAATATTCCTATCGTCAAAAGAAACTTCGGAATCGTCGTCCCCATGGTCATTATCATTTCGATTCTTCCACTTGTTTTTGAATTTTTTTCAAAGCAATTTCGAAAAAATGAAAAAAAAGGATAGCCCGTCTTACCGATTAACTAATCGGACCCGTCTTAAAATTCCCGACGAGGTCAAGATAAGAGCCTCGTCTTCTGTTAGCAAAACCGGTGGATTCCAAATAGGTGATTCATAACTTTCGCCCTTTGCTAAAAGACTTCCTTCTTTCGAGAAGGCATAGATTTCACCAGCAGACGTTCCGACCCAAACATGATTTCCGCTAATCGAGGGCTGCGTTCCTAATCCGTGCGACAGCTCATGCTTCCACTTCACAAAACCTGTCTCTGTTTCTAACGACTGAACACTGCCATCGCGAGCTGAAAGAAAAATAGAATCATTCGCATCGAGAGTGGCCGGTGCATAAAGGGAAAGCCTCTTCTGCCAAAGAAGTTTTTTTGCTACACCTTGAGCTTTCCAAACTTTTGAATCTCCGCTGTAAGAAGAGGCCACGAGAATTTCTGCGCCATCGGTGGATACCGATTTTAAATCATTAAAACTCTCGAAGCCATCCATGGCCGACGCAGAAAAACTTTCTTTCCAAACGGGTTTTCCAGTGAGGGGCTCAAATGCTTGGAGAAGCGCAGACGGAAAACCTGCAAGAAGATGGCCCTGAAATAGGACAGGACCTTGAAAACTCCAAAGGGCAAGTGTCGTCGATTGAGGATCCGATTGCGCCCAAAGCCACTGCCCTGTCGAGCGATCATAAGCTTGCACAGTACCGTTCGAAGTCGTGACCCAAACTTGTTCGGGACCCACTAAAACTTTTGAAAAGAACACGCCTTTTGTTGTCGCTTTCCATTTAATAGAGCCATCTTTTGTCCGAATACAGTAAAGATTGCCGCGAGTATCTCCGCCAAAAATATCTTCGCCAGAAATCGTCCAAGTCACTTGAGATGGACCTTCGAGCGCTACGGACCAATCCAGTTCTCCCGTTTGAAGATATCGACGATCGAGTTTTCCGAGAGGATTACTGATGTAAATTCGATCGACATCAACGATAAGTCCCGCTAAGTCCGCGATTCGATGCCGATCAAGAGAACTATCTGTGTTCGTTAAATCAACGGCCCAACGACTAAGAAAGACTTTTTCTGCTCTGCTGGGTGGAACAAGAATCAAAAATAAAATAATAAAAGAGAAAAATACTTTGAGAGCCGGCATTTGTCTGAATCTAATCCGGCTCTAGAACTCAGTCCAATAAATCATTTCTATTCCGCAGAAAAGTCCGGCGTCGGAGTTGCCAATTTAAAACTGTCGGGAGCCTTAGTTACGAGCGGCTGCGAGGTTGGTGATGGAGCCTGCGCAATCACTTGAGCATTAGGAACTGACTGAGCTATCGGCGCTGTCTGAACAACTGGCCAAGGCGTTGAGGAAGGAGTCGGTCGAGGGGTCGTGGTCGGCAAAGCCGCCGTGGGTCCACCCGACGATGCGTAACAAGTATCGTGAGCAAGACCGGGAATTTTAGCTAAATTGCCACTTGTAGCATTCGCTGGGTAGCAGCTTTGTCGGTCGTCTGCACAACCCTTACCCCAGGCATTATTTGCATTCGTACTGACGAGATTAGATTGGCAAGTGTTCTGAAGATCGGAATAAGCAGAATCTAGCCAAAAATCCGTAATCGTATATGCGCCTGTCTTCGTTCGGTAACAAATACACGGGACGTCGACGAGATTCGCGTCTACAAAAAAACTCGGAAAAAACATCAATAAAATTAAAAAACGGAATTTAGTTTTCATAAACGACACTCCTCATTTCTCTGCCTTACTGACTTTGCAAGTCAGAAATCGCATCTCCCACCGATACATTCGTGCTCGAAACATTTTTCAATGTCGGTACCAAACCTTGATTGACCGCAAAATTTATTCCTGGAGGTGGATGATCGGCCAGTCCAGCGCCTTGACTCATTTTGACATATTTATAACCAGCCATTTCAAATCCAACCCCCGGAGTAAACCAAGGCTCTGTTGTGACAAAAGGTTGAGCCGTGACGACAAGACCTTGAAGTTCTAAAGTTCCAAGTGAAATAGGCGAGCCGTTATTCGCAGAGTTATCGTCAAAGAAAACGCTTGGAATAACAAAGCTTCCATTCGCAGGTAAAATAGTGGCCTCGATAGCGAATGATATCGTCGTATCTCCTAAATTTGAATTGGAAGCCTTTTGAGCAAAAAGAGAAATGGGATTTCCACTATCATTCATAAGAATAGCTTCGCTTCCTGGAAAACTTTTAGGATCCTTGTCGCTGATTGCAATTCCTGACGACGAAAAGAAGGCCATATTTTGATTCGCATTGAGTTTTTTCACTGAATTTTGAATCACGAACGAATCTGCCATAAAAGTCATGCTGGCGCAGACACTACTTTGAGCACCTGCGGTTGCTCCTGAACCCTCTCTAAAATAAGCGGTGCCTGGTAAATAAAAAATTTGTCCGTCTGAGATCGAAACATCATTTATAATATAAGGAGTATAGCCAGCTATAATACTGTTG
>JAQBPA010000074.1 GCA_028287765.1 Bacteriovoracaceae bacterium | reverse complement strand
TTACAAAAGCATCGATATTCCAATTGCGTCCTAAAAATTTTGCCACTGAGTCATTAGGATCTGGTACGCCACCGACTTCATAAATATCTTGTCGCAGTTTCATTCCTATATCGGGATCGAGTAATCCTTTTGGACTTGCTCTAAATGCGGTGACCATATCGACAGCGATGGCTTTTGACCAAACGTAGGAATAATACCGAGCATCGTAACCATTCAAATGACCCCAAGACGCAGCAAAGTCTCCTTCATCCGGACCGGCAATAAAGCTTTTTTTAAAACGATCTCTACAAATCTGTGCCGGCGATCGTTCTTCGCCACCTTGGTGCATCTCATTATCCATAAGAGCGAGTGCGATTTGTCGTTTCCAAAATATAGCCGCTTGACCTAGCTCAGCACTCTTTACCTGGTCGACGAGAGCGCGATCAATTTTGATGGCAGGATTTCGATAATCGACGGCAAAACGATCAAGGACATCTTTGTCGTACCCCCAATTTTCTAAAGCTTGCGAAGGGGCTTCGACAAAATCTTGAAGTACTTTTGTACCAGCGTAATTATTGTAATTCGCTTTGGTCAGAATGGAATGAAGCGCGTGTCCAAATTCATGGAAAAAAGTCACCACATCATCGTGCTCCATAAGTGCTGGGTGATCTCCCATCGGTTCCGGAAAATTACAGATGAGAGCGGCGACAGGTTTTTGATAAGTTCCATCAGATTGACGAATGCCGTCGACAATTCCAAATTGAGCAAAATGTTTGAATTTCCCCGGTCGAGGAAACGGATCTAAATAAAGATATCCTTTTACTTGTCCCGAGGCTGCGTCTGAAAGTTCAAAAAGTTGAACCGACGGATGCCATTTATAAGGAACATTCTTCATTTCTCTCAGACGAATTCCAAAAATTTCTTCGTAAATGGAAAAGACCCCCTTTTGAACTCTTTGCATTTCAAGAAAAGGGCGAAGCTTTTCGGTATCGACATTATATTTTTTTAATTTGAGTTGATCGGACGTATAATAAAAATCCCACAACTTAAGTTTGGTATTCGGATCGTTTGTGGCAGAGGCTTTTATTTTTCGAAGCTCTTCAATGTCTTGATCGAATTTGGGTTGAATACGTTTATCGAGATCTAAAAGAAAATCTTGAACGCTCTTTGACGAGCCCGCCATCATAATTTCCGTTTGATAATCCGCCCACGAGGAATATCCGAGAACTTTGGCAATTTTATCTCGTAGCGCGATCATTTTTTTCAAAATAGGAGAGTTGACGTCTGTCATATGAAAATCGGCGATCATTATTTTTTTCCGAGTTTCCTCTCGAGTAGCTTTTGTCAGGACTTTCCCACGATCAGCAGGGCTTTCGGCTTGAACAATGAGCTTTCCAGCAGCATCTTTTTTTCGCGAGGAAATAAAATCTGCAGGAAGACCTTCGAGTTCCTCTACTTTATAACTGACCGGCGCAGAGGCATTCGAAATATTTGTATCAAATTGAGTCCCGAGATCCGAAAGTTTCTTTTGAAAATCTTGCACTTGTTTTTTTTGAGTGGGAGCGAGGTCTAAGCCCGATCGATGATAATCGCGCATCAGCTCGCGATTGAATTTAAGATCTTCCGCACTTAAATTGGTGCATTCTTTTTCAAGATTTGGATGGGCACTTTGAAAAGCTTTCGCGGCAGCAAAAAGATCTTCCCGAAACTGTGTATCGATAAACCAGTGTTGAACGACATCCACCTGTTCAGCGGCTTTAGCTTTCACTTCTGGAACGGGGCTCGTTTCCATCATGAGCGAAAGACGATTACTGAGTTGATTGACCGGATAAAAAATCGAGTCTCGAATATGAATTTCATTCCCAAACGTCATCTCATTCACCTGGCGACTAGCAATGATGTTCAGCATTGCCTCCGCAGTGGCGAGCGTGGATTTTACCGAAGTTTCGATTTCCGCTGGCGTCTTCTCAAAGACTGGGAGAGCGGCTGCAATTGAATCCGGAGCGACTTTTTTGTTTGTAGGATTATTTACCTCTGAATTTGGAAGTGCAAAATGATTGTCGCAATAGGTAATGGGAATAAGCTGATTTGCGGATCGGTTTTCGGATAAAGATTTATTGGCATCACCACAGCTGGATAAAATTAAAAGACCCAAGCAATTAACATAAAGACCGACCCATTTGTTCATCTTATCTATCTCCATTTTGTAGTGCTTTTTGAAAAGTAGCACTTTTTTAGCGCTAAGGGGCCAGGGTGTCAAATGGGATCGCTTATGTGGCATTAAGGACGTATTTCAAAATAACTTACTAACAGTATTCAGCAAAATATGCAGAATGATTTTTTTTCCGATCTAGAGTCCGCCTACCAAACTAGATTTTATTCGGGAATAAATGTTGCCTGTACGAGTTCTAAAAATTGAGCCCAAAGTTGACGTTTTTCTGGCGTAGGCTCTTCAAGCGGCACATGAAGCATGCCTGATTTATGTTCTCTATCCTCCACCCACACCATACTTTGCTGAAGAGGCCTTATCATGGATTTTTGTTCCAAGGTTTGTAATTTAAAAAGCAGCAATCCTATATTTTGAAATCTGGTTCTGATTTTTTCGTCGTTCCAATTTAATTGGATTCCCTTTTCCTTAGCCACACGCTTTGCAAGCTCTGAGTAAACTTCAGCATCTAAGGGATTTCTTACATAATGTATCGAGTGAGCGATGGAGGCGAGTACGGCAATCTGTATAGTAGGTTCGTTGGGCGATAAATTTTCACGCGGATGAAAAAATGTGCCGGCAGTATTTAAAATAAAAGGCTGTGTAGTTATAAACGAACGGTCATGAGCACTGCCTCCAAGAATAAAAACAAAACTTGCTTGGCGTGGAAATTCGAAGATGTCTCCGGGTTGTCTTTCAAGCTTTTGTATTGGCCTTGGTTTAAAAATCCATTTTCTCGATTTTATAGCGCTCGTTAACTCCGAAATAAAATCAGGGATATTTCGATCAAATTCGTCAAAAACAACGATCCCTCTCGGATTTTGCGCTAAGAATAAAGAGATGTTTCTTCCAACATCCTCGAAATCAGGATGACTTCCTTGCGCTTCAACGTAATAGATTTTTCTCTTACTTGCTTCGGCGTAGAATGCAATCAACGAAGTTTTGCCGGACGCGCCACGATCGCCAAGTAGGACATGAATTGACGGTCCAAATTTTTCGCTAATTTTGGCTCTGTAGTGGGGTTCCAAAGAATCAGACATTTCTAAATCGCCTTGAATAGCTCTTACAAACGAGTCCACTAATGAAGACGGAAGAACGAGATGCTCCAAAATTTGTTGAGAAATTTTCGTAATATGAGGATCTTCCTTTAGCGGCAGTGGAGTGCTTACGAAATCAGTCGGAGGCGTCTTTAGCCAAATCATCCTCTGAAAAAAATTTTCGTTCGGATCAAAACGATTCGATGGTTTTGCAGGATAGCGTTCAAATCGGTTCAGGGCGTTAGTAATTGCCTCTAAATCTCTTTCGCAAAGATTTGCGAAAGTGGTGGAAGCAATTTGAAAGGAAAACACCGAGGCTAGCGCGGAAAGAAGAATTTTATTCATGGGCATCGTCATAGCATTCGATGCTCAAAAATCAAGGAAACTCGTTTTTAGCTGGAAAAACTTTTATTTTTTAGGCTCGCCTTCGCTGAAGAGGATTCTTGAGATGCCAATATATCCGGTGAGTCTTAGTCGAATACTCGGCATGAAAAGCGTGGCTACATTAAACTCTGTTTCTTTTTCTTTGTCCTTTGATTGGAAACATTTCCATACTTTTTTTCCGTCGTCGAGCGACCGGTGTACTGAGAAATGGACGGTGCCCATTTCGTTTTCGTGGGAGAAGAAGAGTAGTTTTTTTAAATATTTTAATTCGATTTGTCCGCCAAGCTGAGGATCAAAGTTGGAACCTGTAACAATTAAAACTACAGTGTTCCCATCTTTTACAGGCGCGCCTTTTCTAAGTTGTTCTAGATTTACGTGAGTGATGACGGGATTTTTTACTTCTTCAATTTGGGGGATGAGAAGTTCTTTGAGTCCGGTGTTGTCATAAAGAACTCTTACCGGAAAATCTTTTCTTTTTTCGGCTGCATCTCGGCTTTCGCCGTTTAGCGCTGTTCGAAGATAAAAAATAACGCTTTCTTGAATTTTAGAGGTGGGAATTTTATTCTCGGCAGCCTGAACAACCGAAAAAATAAAAAGCGCCAGAATTGCTAAACTTGTTTTCATTTTCATGTCTTTAAAGCCGTATCACATCTCTCTTCATTATAGCGTAAAAAGACGAGCTCTCCCTTAAATGCATTTAGTGAACTACATCCCTTAAGCTTTTAGGCTGCAGAAGAGAGAGCGTCTCGCGTAGGTGCGTAGGCGTTACGTGCAAATAGCGCTCTGTCGTTGAGATTTGCTCATGACCTAGAAGCTCTTTAAGTGCTGCCAAATTTGCACCTCGGCTAGCGAGTGTGGTGGCGAAGGTGTGGCGAAGACTGTGCGGAGAAATTCTTTTTTGAATTCCGGCAAGCTTTGCGAGATCCTTCAATAAGAGTTGGGCGGATCTTGAAGAGAGCGGTTCTGCTCCTCGGCCACGAAATAGCCAATCTTCGTCCGATGCATTTGATTCTGCCTTCCAAAAATGAATGAGCGTTTGGACTCCTGCCGTGAGTGGCAGGCGTTGTTCTTTTCCGCCTTTTCTTAAAATTTTAAGCCAGCCTTCTTCAGCGTCTTTAAATTTTAGTTGAAGAATTTCAGAGAGTCGCAAACCCAGCTGAAGCGCGAGCGCTACGAAAAGCCGATTTCGTGCCATTTGATTTGTTTTGTAACAAACCGCTTCGAGTTGAAAGGCTTCTTGATCCGTTAAAAACGTGGGTTGTTTTGAGCGAATTTTAGGAACTTTAAATTCTTCCAGAAGATCCTTCCACGGGGCCTTTTGAGCCCGCAAAAAAGAGCGCCAGATGATGAGCTTTCTCCACTGAGTTGGAGGCGAGAGCTTCTTCAGGTGATTTCTCAAAAGATCCGTCGATGGAGAGGGAAGTAACTTTAAAAGTTTATACAGTTCAAACTCATAAAGCTTAATCGAAGACGGCTGAAGGCCGCGTTCGTCTTTTAGAGAGCGGATATAAAACGCCAAATCGTCGGAGAGAACGTGTTCCATTTGTTTATTTTAGGTGAAAACGGCTGACTTCGTAAAATAAATAATTTTACGAAGTCGATTCCATAAAATGTTACACTTAAAATAAGACATATTTGGATGTTATTTAGAAAAAATGACGCACTATCGAAAACTCTGTACCTTTATTTTTATAAGTATCAAAATATAAATAAATGATAACAAAAAATAGAAATTTTGAAAATAAGAAAACAGAAGCGAAAGTGGAAGCTCTAAAACTTTGGCGTGAAGGAAAAAAAATTTCGGTCATCGCGCGAGAACTTAAAAAATCTCGCGAGACGATCTATCGTTGGATTTCAGCCGCCGATCTTTTGTCGAAGGGGAGGTCGAGAGAACGGAACGGAATTGATCCCATTTCTAAAAATAAAATCATCGAAGCTTATATTTTATTAAAAGCACCGAGTATGGAGAGACTAAATAGTGCTCTCAAAAATATTTATATGATTCATCTTTCGACGTCTCAGCTTCGTCGAGCACTTAAAAAGTGGGGACTCAGTTCTTACGAGCCGTCCAATCTTTTTGATTCCATGATTAAGTATCAAGCGTCTTCGAAAGATCGAGTAAAAGCTTCCGTCGATGGAGGTCGCGCTGTGGAAATCTCTCCCAAATCGGCTGAACATTCTTCACCTTTAACAGTTTGAGATCTTTATAGGTAAGTAGAGGGTTTTTTCGAATGAGTGCACGTACGGACGTTTCATAAGCGAGCGAAGATCGCTTGCTAGATTTAAATAATTGATCGAGTTCAAATGCGGGTTTTCTGTTTATTTTTTTTCTGAGATTTCTCCATCTTATGCCTTCTTCCGACTTTAAAAAATCAATCAACCTGGAATCTTTAAATTTTTTCCAGAGAGACATTTGCTTTAACGTCATAGTGAAGAATTTAGGATCATTTGGAAGGTGCGAAAATTTATTGATGAGATTCTTTGGAAATTTATGTTCAAGATCTTCGCGAAGCAAGGGACCGTAATCGGAGAGCGTTTTGGCGAATTCAAATTCCTGATCTGTTTTTAACCATTTGCAGACTACAAAACTTCCGCATTTAGTTTCTAGAATTTTTTGATGTCGATAATAGTGAGATCGAAGTGAAGGAGAGTTTCCGTCTATGAATAGACTTAATTTAAATAAAATATCATTCATTTATATATTAATAAATTAATGTATAAAATTTATAAAATAAAGAGGATATTCACTTTGATCCTTTATTTTAAAGTCTTCATACATCTTTTTAAAATGCGTTAAATTAAGTGTTAAATTATTTGTAATTTGCTCCCAAATTTGCGTTTTAAACGCAGATAAAAGAGGTGAGTGAATAGGATGGTTTGATAGACTTAAGCGATGGCCAAGCGCTTTAAGGTGGGGATTCTCAATTATCGGGAAAACCTTTTTGACGTCTTTTTGAAATCCTTTCGAAGTGAAGGTCATGAAGTGGAACTCTTTCAGCTCTCGGGATCCGGTTGGCTCGATTGTCTTCATTTTATTGAAAACGGAAAATTCGACTTTTTTTTGATCGGAAATTTTTCTGCTCTTCATTCTTGGGCGTTCGGTCAGGAGCTAGAGACTTATTTAGCGGATCATAAGAAGATTTGCGCTATCTGGCATTGGGAGAAGATTTTCTTTTCGGGATCCGGCTATCTGCTGGATCGGTTAAAGCGCGGGCCTCTTTCGAAGAATTTTATGTTTTTCGTTACCGATAAGGACGACGTTGCGATTTTGAAGGCGTATGACATCCATACGATTCATCTTCCGCTCGCAGTCGATGATGCGCTGCTTCATTTTCGGCCAGATCAAAAAGCTGTGAAGCGTCTTTCTCATGACCTTTGCTTCTCTGGCATGCCTTTTTTTCTGCAGGGGATAGAGAAAAATGATGAGACGGCTTTGGGAAATGTTTTTGTCGTAAATAATTTGCTCGAATTCTACTCGCACCTTGTTACCAACAAGATTTCTCCAAAACCTTCGTCAGACGTTCATCTTCGAATCGTAAATAAATTTTCGGAATTTTATTCGGGGATTTACTTAAATATTGACGATTTCAAATCTGCGCTGGAGCAGCTTGAAGCAGCTCTACAAACAGATTTAGATTCCAGAGCGTTAGACTATCTGAAGAAGTATCGATATCGAATTGCTTATATTTATTCTTATTTTCAACTCTGCACTTACTTAAATCGATTAAAAAAATTCGACATTCGCGTCTATGGCTCCCCGGAATGGTCGAAATATTTGTACAACTATTCACATGAAATTCCGAGGCTATCGGACGATGAATTTTATACGCTTCTTCATGCCAGTAAGATTACCTTTTGTCTTACGAAGCTGCAGTTTAGAAATTTTGTTCACGAAAGATCGATGATGACACTTGCCTGCGGTGGATTTCCAATTACCGACTATCGAGAAGCCATTCACGAAATATTCGAAAAAGATGAACTCATTTGCTTTCATTCGATCGAGGAAGCTGAGGATTTAATTACTTACTATCTAAAGCATGATGAAGAGAGAAAAAAAATATCACAGAAGGGGCAAGCGCGCGTTTTTAATTCTCACACCTATTCTCATCGCGTCCGGACCATGATCGATGAAGTGCAAAGCCATTTCGGTCTATGAAGATCTGCATTCTTCGGGGACCGAACGAGCCCGTCTATGAATCCCTCAAGCAGGCTCTCGAGAGTCACCATCATTTAGTTCAAATCTTTTCGATCGATCAGAAGACACCTTTATTAGATTTAACGAATGCTCTCGAAAAATTTCGTCCGGACTTTTGTTTAACCATTAATTTTTATGTTTTTGACGAATGGTATTCTGGCGGACGAGAGCTAGAAGGCTATTTAGAAAGTAAATCGATTCCGGTGGGCTCCATTTATTGGGACGCGCCGTGGGCGAGTGGCACTTACTCTCTTTTAGATAGAATGAATAAAGGCCCCTTTTCTAAAAACATTTTATTTTTAGTCATCGATCGGGCCCACGAGGAATTCTTTTTAAAGAGAGGCGTAAAGGCTCTCTTTTTGAGAAGTGCAGTCGATGTGAAATTTTCTCAGATCGTGCCGTCAGAAGAACTGAGTCGAAAATTTAGCTTTCCTGTGAGTTATGTGGGAAGTCCCATTAAACAAATTTTTTTCAAAGTTCAAAGTGAACAGAGACTTCACGATATTTACATTCGAATCATGCAGGGCGAGCTGGGAATTTGGCTTGAAAACAGCGCAAGTCTCTCGAAAGAAGAGGCGGGACGTGAGACGGAGATTGTTCGGCCCTTTGTCTCTCAGTTTTTGCGAGATTTTCATCACGACGCGGAGTCCTTTGAAAAATCTGAGAATATTTTTTATGGAGAGGTTGAGCGTTTTTTACGGCCAGCTTCGTATGTCACTTTTGAGCGCTTTCGAGCGCGCGTTGAGTTCTTATATTCCTGGATGCAGCTTCATACCTATCTTGTGAGGCTTCTTCCAGAAGACCTTCGGGTGTTTGGAGGCAATGAATGGTCTGAATTTCTTTTGCCCGGTTATTCTCACTCAAGTCCTCGACTTACAAACGAAGAACTCTCTGCATGTTTTAAAAACAGTAAAATTAATTTCTGTTTAACAAAATGGCAGTTTCGGACCGCCGTTCATGAAAAGCCTCTTCAGATTTTACTCTCAAATGGCTTTCCGCTTACCGATGATCGAAGTGATTTAAAAGATTACTTTGCTCAAGGTGAAATCATCTCATATCGAAGCTTTGAAGAAGCGAAGGACCTC
>JAQBPA010000062.1 GCA_028287765.1 Bacteriovoracaceae bacterium | reverse complement strand
TAGGTCGAGGGGAAGTTACTCTTCGATTGAAACCCGATCGAGTCGCGATGCAGGACGCAACTGCGCAGATGGCGATCTTACAATTTATGCAGGCGGGGATTGAACAAGTTCAAACGCCTTCGACGGTTCACTGCGACCATTTGATTCAAGCGTTTACAGGTGCGACGGCGGATATGAAAACGGCTCTCAGTATAAATAAAGAAGTTTACGATTTTTTAGAATCCGCTTCTAAAAAATATGGAATTGGTTTTTGGGGACCGGGTGCGGGAATCATTCACCAAGTCGTTCTTGAAAAATACGCATTTCCGGGCGGGCTCATGATCGGAACAGATTCCCATACGCCAAATGGCGGTGGACTCGGAATGCTTGCGATTGGAGTGGGAGGTGCTGATGCGGCCGAAGTGATGGCGGGTCTTCCGTGGGAAGTGCTTCATCCGAAAGTCATTGGAGTAAAACTCACGGGCTCTCTCAAAGGTTGGACAGCACCAAAAGATATTATTTTAAAAGTTTGTGAAATATTAACGGTAAAAGGTGGAACGAACGCGATCGTGGAATATTTTGGTCCGGGCGTTTCTTCTATTTCATGCACCGGAAAAGGAACGATTTGCAATATGGGGGCCGAGCACGGTGCAACGACTTCTGTATTTCCTCCCGATGAAAAAATGGATCGTTATCTGAGAGCAACCGAGCGAGAGAAGATTGCCGATCTCGTTAAGAAATATCAATCACTCCTCACGAATGATCCGGACGTCGAAAAGAATCCGGCCAAATATTACGATCGAGTGATTGAGATCGATCTCGATAGACTCGAGCCGCATGTCGTCGGCCCGCATACACCGGATTTGTCGCGTCCCATTTCAAAATTAAAAAGCGATGTTGCTAAGAATGACTATCCAGAAAAATTATCGGCAGCTCTCATCGGAAGTTGTACGAACTCTTCTTATGAAGATATTGAGCGAACTGTGGATGTCGCAAAACAGGCGCTTAAAGCGGGACTCAAATCTCCGATTCAGCTTTTGGTGACCCCTGGCTCCGAGCAAGTTTTTGAAACGATTAAACGCGACGGATTTGTGGAAATACTCGAGCAGGTCGGTGCCACGGTTCTTGCGAATGCTTGCGGGCCTTGCATTGGTCAGTGGAAGCGAGACGATTATAAGTCTGGAGATAAAAATTCGATTCTCACGTCTTACAATCGAAATTTTCCGAGACGAAATGATGGGAATCCAGAAACCATGTGCTTCATTGCGAGTCCAGAAATCGTGATGGCGGTTGGACTTTCGGGGAGTCTTAATTTCGATCCGCTTCAGGATGAGTTGAAAGCAAATGGAAAAAGCTTCAAATTTTCAGCTCCCAAAGAAGCTTCGGACGTTCCCAAAAAAGGTTTTGCAATTTCTTGGAAAGGTTACGTCGCCCCCGCGAAAGATGCATCGAAGCAGCAGGTACAAATTTCACCGACGAGCGAGCGACTTTCATTTTTACCGCCGTTTGAGGCCTGGAATGGAAATGATTTTGTAGATCTTCCGATTTTATTGAAAGCTTTTGGAAAGTGTACGACCGATCATATTTCTCCCGCGGGACCCTGGTTAAAATTTAGAGGCCATCTCGATCGGATCAGCGACAATATGTTTATTGGAGCGATCAATGCTTTTACGAAAGAGGCAGGGAAGGGACTCAATATTCTCACTGGAGAAAAAGCGATTGGCTTTTCAACGATCGCTCGCGATTACAAAGCAAAGAAAACGCGATGGGTTGTGATTGGAGACGAGAATTACGGAGAAGGAAGTTCTCGTGAACATGCGGCGATGGAGCCGAGATATCTTGGCTGCGCAGCAATCATCGCCAAAAGTTTTGCCAGAATTCATGAAACGAATTTGAAGAAGCAGGGATTACTTCCGCTGATATTTGTTAATTCAGCAGACTACAATCAAATTGGCGAGACCGACCGCATTAGTCTGAAAGGCTTAAAAGGATTAGCACCCAAAAAGCCGGTGCAGTGTGAAATTAAAAAGTCTGACGGGAAAACGATTGCAATCGAGCTTCGTCATACGATGACCGAAGAGCAAATTACGTGGTTTAAAGCCGGCTCAGCTTTGAACGCCGCACGCGATCGCGCGAAGTAGTTTGTTCGGATTTTGAGCGCTCTTTTAAAGAGCGGACTTCACTGTCGCACTTTCCAAAACCTATTCAAACGCCGGAGGGGCGAAGCTTTGAAAATCTTTAGCTTTTTCATTCGAGAAATCCTATTTAGGTCGGTACGATTCTTGCATTCTAATATAGTACTAAGGCGTCTACGGATTCGGATCGTTTTTGAGGTGCATGGAATTGAAGAGGATCTTGTTTCATTTTATTTTATTGATCGGACTTCCTGTCAGTCTGTTCGCGGAGTTTGATAGTCAGCGTCCTTACGTTCCCTATTTAGTCGGCAATAGTAAATTTTTTCTTCAGGCCGGCAATTTGTATGTGACTGATGATGTAGCAAAGGCCGAAGCTTCACCAAGATTGATTGCGGAAGATATTCGAGTTTTCAATCCTCCATTTTATATCAGTAACGATCGACTCTATTTTATGAAGACCTCTCCAGAAGGGGGGAAGTCTCAACAAATTGAATTTCGGGCGAGGTCCACAGACTCCAGCCGTGTGGAATGGGTGAACTCGGCTGGATTCGTAAAATTTCATTTCAATAAAAAGAAAATTATTTTAGCTCGAGTTCATCTTTCACAAGATGGAAAAGTTGAAGTGAGATATCCGCGTTTAAATCTTCCATTTAATAATTTTATTATTGGCACTTATGTATTGAGAGAGGCCAACCATTTGAATGAAGGTGAGTCCGCATTAGGACTGAATTTCTATGCAGTCGACACAGAGACGAAAAAATTATCTGATCCAGTATTTGCTCGTTTATTCTCAACGACCGATTTGATTTTGACTCCAGAGAGAGAATTACTTCAGTTCGATCCTGTACGAAACAAGCTGGTTGCTGTGCTAGGAGCTCCCGGAATGAATATCGATCGTGTCGTCGGCTCAACCATTAAGACTTATACGGGAGACGTCTATCATATCATTCGAACGAAAGACGGCCATTACGTCGCTGGGCGGGTTGATCTGGGTGCCGAGGAACAGAGGGCTGAAGAAATCTTCGAACTCGCCGGTGAAACTTATATTTTGACTGAAGCAGCTTTTCGAGCAGTAAACGGTGAATTGCTCCCGACTGTTTTCGATCGCCCTGCGATTCTGCGAGTAATTAAACCTTATAAAATTGAAAATAAAAAACTATTAACTGAGCCCGTCGACTGGATTAAAGCTGGAGAGCTCGGAAATTTGAATCGCTTTGAACTAGATCGACGGGACAATCATTTCAATCAGTTTTTTTTCTCTCCAGCATCCTGCGGTGAAATGATTAAAGAATTACGAAACTCAACCGCACCGAATCCGCCTTTCGGCGAAGCCAAATAAAAACTTTGGCACACTGCACAATATTTCTTGTCTAGTGCAACCCCTCTGCGCAATACTGCTTCTTGTAAAGGGGGGAATATGGGGATATTCAATCGTAAACTAGGTATTGTTTTGATTTCATCAGCGGCGTGTGTTGGGGCAATTTCATCGGCTTATTCTGAAGAAAATAAAATATTGGAGCGACTCGAGAAGGGCGAAGTGATTTCGGCCAAGACGGGGGCTTCCTTTTTTATGCAAGCTCTTGTGCAAAAAGATTCTGCAAAAATTGAAGCGGCCTTTTCAGATCTTTCTAAACTGCCGGCCGTTTTTCCACAGATCGCATTTGCAAGGCCTTATGTGGAGGGAAAGGGAGATTCGGCGAGAAAGTTTTTATACTTAAAACTTCGCGGGCTCGGTGATGGGGTTTCTGTTTTAATGGAAGTGAAAAGCGGCGGTGACGAAGCATTTGTGAACGCAAAGGAACTCATTCTTGGCGGAGATATTCGTCCGAGTCGGGATACTTCGGCTGAAGTAGATTCATCCAAAGAAAGTAATCAGCTCGCACTTGATAAATCGATTGATGCCGCAAACGAATCGGATTCGAAGGGACGCTTTTTAGGCGCCGCAACAGAAATTACTTTGGAAGGTCCGCTCAATGAACTTATGGAGATGCCCACGGTTCGAGCCACCATTAATTTGGGAATACAAAGTTTTGGTGAATCTCCAAGCGCATTAAAAACTCCAGCGTTGAAGGGGCTTAAGCTACCAGCTGCTTCTAAGAGAACTTATCTGGTCGCTAAGGTTTCGTTCGGCAATCAAATGCCCAATGGTGAACTTGGAGATATTCACGGATTTGGAGAGGCGCGGTTATCGCTTGCTCAACAAATTGGCGTAAATATTTTTTCAACGTTGAGAGGTAATCTAGAAAAGTTTTAATCGCTTATTAAGGTGAGCGAATAAAAAATGATATTACGAGGGGCACGCGAGGAGCGTGTGAAAAAGGGGAGTAAAAATGAAATTAGTAAGTAAGGTTTTGTTGGGCCTAAATATGGCTTTGATCATGGCAGCTTGCGCCGATTCATCGCGTGTCAGTCTTCCACCAGACAGTGTGATTATTGAAAAACAAGAAAAGGCGTCCGTTCATCCGACCGATCGTTACTACTTAGGACAGGTTCAGTTGGAAGTGGGAAATGAAAACCAACTTTCAAACGTCATGGCGGATATGAAAGTGAAAAAGGGAATTGATTTATCTCTCATCAATCAAATTCCGGGACAGCCTATTTATTTAATGGAAATAAATTCGCTGGAGCCAGTCGATTCGGTCGTGAAGGCACTCAAGTCGGATAGACGAGTGGTTGCGGCGGCGAGAAATCATATGGTGAGTGTGGATTCGATGGCGATTAATGATCCTCTTGCCCCGACGCAGTGGGGCCTTCAGAACATTGCCCAAGAAGCGCCGCATGGCCTTGCAGGAAAATCAGGAGCCGATATCGGAATGGACGGCGTGACTGCGCAGGGATCTTACGAAGTTGTTGTGGGAGTGATTGATACTGGAGTTGATTACTATCATGAAGATCTTGCTATCACAGAGACGATCGACGGAAAAAAAGTAATTCTTCCGGGGAGCAATATTTGGACGAATCCTGGACTCGTTCCCGGAAGTGGTGTTGCCACGAATGTAATTTCAGACGCAGTGAATGGTCAGTCTTATGTTGGAGATCTTCACGGGTATAATTTTGTGAGTCGTACGCCGGACCCCATGGATGATATGGGACATGGTACTCATGTCTCTGGCATCATTGGAGCACTCAGAAATAATTACAAAGGAATAGCTGGAATTAATCAGAAAGTTTCACTGATGGGTCTCAAATTTTTGGGAGCCGATGGTTCGGGTTCTGATTTTAATGCTCAACTCGCTATTTATTATACGATCGGTCTCAAAAATAAATTTCCTGATAAGAAATTTATTCTTACGAACTCTTGGGGTTCAGCGAGCCGATCGACTAAAAACGGAGACGAAGATGATTTTCTTTTGAGAGCTTTTGCAAGAGCTTCCAAAGCGGACATTCTTTCTGTTGCTGCTGCAGGAAACGACGGCACAAGCAATCGGTATGCGCCTCATTATCCAGCAAACTTTTCGAGTAAAATCCCCAATTTTATTACGGTGGGTGCGACAGATAATATGGATCAGCTGGCTTCGTTTTCGTCTTACGGATTTGATCAAGTGAATATCGCGGCACCAGGCGTTCTCATTATGTCGACGGTACCGGAAGCGCTTTTTGGCGTCGGCTACCAAGCGTGGAGCGGAACAAGTATGGCCACTCCGTTTGTAACGGGTGCAGCCGCACTTGTGTGGTCAGAAAATTTGACAATGACGGCGAGTCAAGTGAAGGAGAGACTCCTCAGCACGGTGGATGTTCTTCCTCAACTTCACGGTGCGATTACGACGTCCGGTCGATTGAATGTGA
>JAQBPA010000058.1 GCA_028287765.1 Bacteriovoracaceae bacterium | reverse complement strand
GGGGGGAATTGGCGCCAATTCGACTTATCCTGTGGAGTTCCTGTTAGAGAATCTTCGAATTCAAAATAATGTTATTTCTGCTGCGGCTGAGTTCGCTGCCAAAAAACTCGTTTTTTTAGGAAGTTCCTGCATTTATCCAAAAAATGCGCGCTACCCTTTGACCGAAGATCAGTTTTTAACAGGGCCTTTCGAACCTACCAACGAAGCTTACGCCATTGCCAAAGCCGTCGGCGTAAAATTATGCGAAGCCTATTATAAACAATACGGAAAAAATTTCGTCTCGGTCATGCCTACCAATCTTTACGGGCCTAATGACTACTATCATCTCGAAAACAGTCATGTGATCCCGGCAATGATGCTCAAGATTTTAAAAGCAAAAAAAGACGGTCGCGAGTCGGTAACGCTTTGGGGAACAGGAAAGCCTCTGAGAGAATTTCTGCACTCGGACGATTTAGCAGAGGCTATTTATCTTTGCCTCGAAAAACACAATGCGATCGAGCTGATGAATATTGGTTCAGGTGAAGAAATTTCTACTTTTGATTTAGCCAAATTAATCAGTAAAGTCTGTGGGTACAAAGGCGAAATAAAATGGGACACTACAAAACCGGATGGAATCGCTAGAAAAATAATGGATTCAAAAAAAATGACGGCCCTCGGATGGAAAGCTAAAATTTCTCTGGAGGAGGGGCTTCGATCTATTATCACCGAAGCAGAAGGGAAATTATCTTGAAAAAAGCACTGATCACAGGAGTTACCGGACAAGACGGAAGTTATCTCGCTGAACTTCTCTTAGAAAAAGGTTACGAAGTTTACGGAATCATCCGACGCGCTTCGAGTTTTAATACCGGACGCATCGATCACCTTTATCAAGATCCCCATGAGCCAAATCCAAAATTAAAACTGGTTTACGGAGATCTTAACGACGGAAGTTCTATCAATCATCTCATTCGAACCATCGCACCGGACGAAGTTTATAATCTCGGAGCGCAGAGCCATGTTCGCGTTTCGTTTGATATCCCCGAATATACAGCCGAAGTGACGGGGCTCGGTGCCATTCGCATTCTTGAAGCTCTTCGAGAGGCGGGACTTAATAAGGCTAAATTTTATCAGGCTTCAAGCAGTGAGCTTTACGGAAAAGTACTCGAAACGCCTCAAACCGAGACAACACCTTTTTATCCGAGAAGTCCGTACGGAGCTGCGAAAGCCTACGCGTACTATATCACTCAAAATTATCGTGAAGGTTACAAAATGTTTGCGACGAACGGCATTTTATTTAATCACGAATCTCCGAGAAGAGGAGAAACCTTCGTCACACGAAAAATCACGCTTGGACTCGCTCGTATTAAAATGGGTCTTCAAGAAAAACTTTATCTCGGTAACTTGGATGCAAAGAGAGACTGGGGTTTTGCGAAAGATTATGTCGAAGCCATGTGGTTGATGCTTCAGCAAAAAGAACCCGATGATTTTGTGATTGCGACGGGAGAAACTCATTCGGTAAAAGAATTTCTTGAACTCGCGGCCGATGAACTTAAATTAAATTATAAAAAAGTTGTCGCCATCGATCCAAAATATTTTAGACCGACCGAAGTCGATTTACTTTTAGGTGATGCAACCAAAGCCAGAAAAAAATTGGGCTGGAAACCAAAAGTTAAATTTAAAGAGCTGGTTAAAATGATGGTCGAGGCCGATATGGCCTTAGTCGAAAAAGAACTTTACGGCCTCAGGGGAAATCCAAATCAATCTGCCAAGCGCGCCAGGACTCGCCATTGAAATATTTAGTGACGGGTGCTGCCGGATTTATTGGATCGACCGTCACAAAAAAGTTACTCGATGCAGGTGATGAAGTCGTAGGCGTCGATAATTTAAATGATTATTACGATGTGAATTTAAAAAAAGCTCGACTCGAACTTTTAAAGCCTTTTCCCCGTTTCAAATTTTATCAAACGAATATCGCTGAACGAGATTCACTCTCCGATATTTTTTCGAATGAAAAGCCTGAGCGAGTTCTCAATCTTGCAGCCCAGGCAGGAGTTCGATATTCGGTTACCAACCCTCATGCTTATGTCGAAGCGAATCTTCTCGGATTTTTGAATATTCTTGAAGGCTGTCGCCATCATCAAGTGACACATCTTGTCTATGCGTCGACCAGTTCTGTTTATGGACTCAGCACGAAAATGCCTTTTACGGAAACTGACGATGCCGATCATCCCGTCTCTCTCTACGGTGCCACGAAACGTGCAAATGAACTCATGGCTCACAGTTACGGGCATATGTTTGGTCTTCCGACAACAGGCCTCAGATTTTTTACGGTTTATGGCCCATGGGGTCGCCCCGATATGGCGCTTTTTTTATTTACGAAAAATATTCTCGAAGGAAAGCCCATCGAAGTTTTCAATCACGGACATCATCGAAGAGACTTCACTTATATTGACGATATAGCCGAAGGCGTTTGTCGCGTACTGAAAGGTGCGCCGGCCAAGCCAGATTCTAGTTGGGATTCAAACCATCCGGTCCCTTCAATCAGTTCGGCGCCTTTTCGGATTTATAATATCGGAAATAATCGCTCGATTGAGCTCATGAAATATATTGAAGTGCTGGAGTCGGAGCTGGGAAAGAAAGCTCTGAAGAAAAATCTTCCGCTTCAACAAGGTGATGTCGAATCGACGGAAGCTTCGGTCGACTCTCTTGCTAAAGATTTCGGCTACCGACCAACGACAACCATTGAAACGGGTATTAAGCGCTTCGTTGAATGGTACAGAAATTACTATAAGATTTGACTCGAGAGATCTTTTAGACCTTTTCAATAGACAATTAGCCCTTATTTTGAGGAAACTCCTGCCATGGAAGTACTTGTCTTAGGAGCTGGCTATGTCGGACTGGTGCAGGCCGCAGGGCTCGCATCTGCCGGTAATGATGTTAATCTCATCGATATTTCAAAAGAAAAAATAGAATTACTTGAAGCGGGTGGCTGCCCGATTTTTGAACCCGGCCTCAAAGAACTTCTCAGCATAGGTCACGGAAAAGGCTATTTAAAATTTTATCACTCTGAAGGCGCCGAGTTTTTAGAAAAAATGTTGAATGCTGACATTTGCTTTATTGCGGTGGGAACACCCCAAGGAAGTGACGGCCACGCCGATCTTAAATATTTATATTCGGCAGCTGAGATGCTTCTGAAGCTCGGCTCAAAATTAAACAACAAACTTTTAGTTATTAAAAGTACTGTCCCTGTTGGAACGGGAGATAAAATCGAAGAATTTTTTCGATCCAAAGGATTTTCTCCAAAAATTGTGTCGAATCCAGAATTTTTAAAGCAGGGTGCAGCTGTTCAAGATTTTTTAAAACCTGAGCGGGTAATTGTAGGCACGGATGACGAAGAAGCTAAAAAAATTCTCCATTTTTTATATAAGCCCTTCATGATGAAACGCGAGCGCTTAGTGTTTATGAGCCGAAAATCGGCCGAACTTGTGAAGTACGCTTGTAATGCATTTCTTGCGACAAAAATTTCTTTCATCAATGAAATTTCTAGACTCTCCGAGCTAGTGGGTGCAGATATCCAAGAAATTCGCGAAGGAATGATTTCAGATTCGAGAATTGGTGATCAGTTTTTATTCCCAGGAATTGGCTATGGCGGAAGCTGCCTTCCAAAAGACACTCAAGCTCTCATGGCGCAAGGAAAAGCTGCCGGAATCTCAATGGGCATTGTTGAAGCGACGGATCGGGTAAACCAATATCAAAAAAATTGGATGTTAGAAAAAATTAGTAAATATTTTAAGGGCGAGCTTTCGGGACGAACGATCACCGTTTGGGGTTTATCGTTTAAGCCGAATACAGATGACTTAAGAGATGCACCTTCCGTTTACTTATTAAAAGATCTCTTTAAGGCGGGTGCCAAAGTTCACGCCCACGATCCTGCTGCCATGGATAATATCCGAGTGCTTTTTAAATCAGAAATCGATAAAGGCTCTCTCAAACTTTTTGACAATCCTTACGAAGCGGCAGCCCACTCTAACGTGCTTGCAGTTCTGACCGAATGGCAAGAATACCGAACGCCCAATTTAAAGAAGCTCGCAAAGCTTCTCTCAGATCATACGATTTTCGATGGGCGGGATATTTATGAGAACGCAATGCTCAAAAAATTTGGTTTTACTCATTACGGCGTAGGAATGGTTTAGTCGCAGATGAAAATTCTAGTGACAGGCGCCCTCGGACAGCTTGGTCAAGAACTACAAAATAAAGCAAAGACTTCTGCGCACGAATTCATTTTTACGGACGTAGATTCCTTAAATATTTTAGAAGAAAAAAAGATTCTAGATTTCATTCAAGACAAACGAATCGACACTGTTATCAATTGTGCTGCTTATACAGCGGTTGATCGAGCCGAAGATGAATCAAAGCTAGCCTTTGAAATCAATGCCGTCGGGCCAAAAAATTTAGCAATAGCCTGCAAAGTAATGAATGCTTCTCTTATTCATATCTCGACGGATTATGTTTTCGATGGAAAAAAGTCTCATCCTTATTTAGAGGACGACGAAAAAAATCCGACTTCTATCTATGGGCAATCAAAACTAGAAGGAGAAAAAAATATTATCTCTCACGGAAATAGAGCAGCGATCATTCGAACATCGTGGCTGTATTCACCTTATGGAGCAAATTTTGTAAAAAGTATTTTAAAACTTCTTGAGGACGGAAAACCGCTTCGAATTGTGAATGACCAGATTGGAAGTCCCACTTATGCCGGAGATTTAGCGGATATTCTTTTGCTCCATTCGAATTCTTTAGTGCCTTCGAGTGGCGTCGAAATTTTTCATTATACGAATGATGGGGTGGCGAGCTGGTATGATTTTGCCGTAGCGATTAAGGAGCTTAATCGTCGATCACAGACCATACTGCCCGTTCGCTCATCGGAGTACCCCACTAAAGCAACTAGGCCGAATTATTCCGTGCTCAGTAAAGAAAAAATAAAAACCCATCTTAAGATTCAAATTCCTTTTTGGAAAACGTCACTTAAGGAATGTATGAAATCTCTTTCTAAATAATTCGTTTTTAATTTTTGGATTTTAAAATATTGGACTTCCACCACACCTGATCCTTAAAAACACAGCTAAAATCGTTCTCTTCAAAAAAATATTTATAAACGAACAGCCGCGGAAGTCTCTTTCCAAATAAAAGTCGGCGATAGATGCGGTAGATAAGAAATTGAACTCCCTCATAGTCGCGACTAAGACGAGAACGAAGAAACCAAGACAAATGCTCCTTTTTGGCAATCGCTTTCAAAAGATAATGGCAAAAATCGCTTTGCATATGCCAAAGACCCACTCGTTTTTGGTTCATAAAATCAACACCCGCCTCGCGACGATAAGCCACCGGTCTTTCAGAAAAATACAAATCAAACGAAAGGGGCTGTTCAAAAAGAACGAGATCATTACTTTGCCGAAGCACTTCCTGTGGATCGTTTTGAGGCAAAAGATTTGTGTGAATCAAATGAGAGATTAAATCTTGATCAGACGAAACGACTTCTCTCAGTCTTGCTCCCGCCCATTTTGAATACTGAGTTGCCTCCCAACCGACCCGCCTCTTCCAGGCAGATTTGGAGTAACCCTCCACATCTTTTGAAAGTGACATCAGTTCAGAATGATAGACCTCTAACCATTTTTGATCTTTCATTACGGTGACGGCAGGGCAACCCTGCAGAACAAAATCCAAATTCTCCCAACAACTTATGAGTTCTTTTGGATCTATATTAAAAACAATGTCTCCATCAAAATGAACGAGGGGCTGTCCTAAAAAAAATTCCTGAATAACCGGCCATCTCAAAAAACATTTGAGCTCGTAAGAATTGAATCGAAGAAGGCCTGAAAATTTCTTTTTTTGCGTCTGGAAAATTTGTTCGACATTATGGATTTGATAACCAAGAGCTCGAAGACGATCTTTATAGTCTGCATCTAGCCGATCGAACCCTTCTAAAAACAAAATTTGAATCTGATTATAAAAATTCCTTTTTTGATTGTGTCGGCCAATGAATTCTAGAGGAACAGCCTCCTCAAACTCTCTGGCTGAACCATTGGCCCAAGCCACTATCACAGGAGTTAGCATTAAAGTCCTTTGAGCACCGTCTTTAATCTTGATGCCACTTCCGTTAGTTGGGTGTCGGTGAGTGCTAAACCGCTCGGTAAATAAAAACCTCGGCGCGCAAGCCGCTCAGCAACTGGATAAATTTCATTTTGAAATAGACCCATCTTCTTGAAAACAGGTTGTTCATGCATAGGAAAGAAAAAAGGTCTTGTACCTACTTTCACGTCAGAAAGTTTTTTCATTACAAATTCCGCGTCAGCCTTCACATGATCTTTCAATACGACGCCATACACCCAGTAAATATTTTTTGCATAATCGGTTTCGGTCGTTTGGAATTCAATTTCGGAGCAATCATTTAAAAGTTCGCGATATCTGAGCCCCATTTTGCGTTTTCTTACAACGAATTCATCCAATCGCTCCAACTGAGCCACTCCGAGAGCTGCTTGAAGATTAGTCATTCTAAGATTCCATCCCAGTTCATCGTGAACAAAGCGCTTCTCTGGCTTAAAGCAAAGATTTCGAAGTGACCTGCATCTTTCTGCCAGACGCGAATCATCCGTTAAAATCATTCCTCCTTCGCCGGTTGTAATATGCTTATTCGGATAAAAACTGAATGTACTGATATCTCCAAAACTTCCGCAGGGCTTTTGAGCATAGGTTTGACCGTGCATCTCTGCCGCATCTTCAATGATCTTCAGATTATATTTTTTCGCGAGCTTTAGAATCGGCAACATATCCGATGGAAGTCCATACATATGAACTACCATGATGGCCTTCGTTCGCGGAGTAATACGCGGCTCGATGTCCTCGACCTTTATATTCCAAGTCTTCGAATCTGAATCGATGACAACAGGCTTACAACCCGCCCTTACAATCGCAGCAGCACAAGAAATAATCGTAAAGCTTGGCAGAATAATTTCGTCACCATCTTTCAAATCGAGCGCAACGACGGCAGCATCGAGCGCAACTGAGCCATTCGAAACAGCAATCGCAAATTTTCTCTGCATACGTGCGGCAAACCGGTCTTCGAATAATTTAATGAAAGGACCTTCGGAAGAAATCCAACCTGTATCTAGACATTCATTTAAATATTTTTTTTCGTTCCCATCTAAAAGAGGCTGATTAACTGGGATGGATTCCATCTCGATTATAATTCCGCAGCGAGTTCAAAATTGTTGGAAGATTTATTCGAACTTCGTTTCAATTTAGCGGGCTCAAATCGAGTTTTGTCGGCTTCACCCGCGTAAGGTCCCTGCTTCACTTCGAACATTTGAACTTCTTCGAGCACTTCGAAGCCATGTCCTCCGCAGATCAGTAAAATCACGTCTCCAGCTTCAAGAACTTCACTTCGGAGATATTTTTTTTCTTCGCTGTAAAAATCCACGCGAAGTTTTCCTGAACGTAAAAACAAAGTTTCTTGCGTATACTGCACTTCCCGAACAACTGGGTTATGCACATGTGGCGCGATCACTTTACCAACCGGATGCTTCATATAGGCAAGTTGTTGAGAAAGTTCGTTTGGAGTAAAAAAATGAATGCCGTCTTTTGAAAAGTTGGCACGAACGATAATGGCAAGAAGTTGATCTTGATCACGTATAAACTGAATAGGTTCCATATCTTAGAGAATCTTTTGCTGAAAGGAAGGCGATAGTAAAGCTGGAATTTGCATTCTTATTTCTCAAACTATACAGGATCATGAAGTCGGCATCCTACCGCCCCGTCGACCTGAATCGTACTGCCCGAAATAAACGAGGAATCGGAAGAAGACAGGAATACTGCGACCTTAGCAACTTCAGCGGGCGTTGCAATTCGCCCAAGAGGCGAGCAATCGGAGAGCTCTTTCATCTTCTCAGGCGAATCTTTGAAACCTTCACGAAGCATCGGTGTATCTGTTGCAGCAGGAGAAATGGCATTTACTCGAATATGGGGCGCTAAATCTAAAGCAAGTGCCCGAGTGAGCCCAATCAGTGCCGATTTGCTCGTGGCATAACAAATGAACTTTGATTTCGTAAGCGAAGCATGAATGCTTGCAATATTAATTACCGATCCCTTTTGTTCGGACAGTGTCTTTTTAAAAAGTTGAACAACAAAAAAAGGGGCCAGAAGATTTAGCTGCAGAGTATCTTCCCAGTCTTTTATTTTTATCTGATCAGTCGATCCCAAAATCTGAACAGCCGCATTGTTGATAATAGATTTTAAAGCATGACCCTTAAATCGACTTTCAACTTCCCGTTTAAAAGATTCTTGTGAGGACTCATTTTTTGCAAGCAAAGATAAATCGAAACAAAGATAAGCATCTGCTTCTTTTGGAGCTTCAGGCTCTTTATCCACCCCTAAAGTAAAGTATCCATTTTTTTTAAATTCCACACAAAGCGCTCGACCAATCCCGCCAGACGCCCCGGTAATGATCACTCCCGGCGTCATCCAGCTTTCTCCACTTCTAAAAATTTCAATGTAAGTTCCATCGCGTGGTGACTTGTTCTCTCAACTGCTTCAATCGTGTTTGATGCATTATGAGTTCCAAAAATACATTTGGGAAATTTGCGAAGCGGAGAACTCATTGGAAGAGGTTCATTTTCAAAAACATCAAGCGCTGCAGCGCTTACTCGTCCACTTTCGAGTGCTTTAATTAAATCCGCTTCGTTAATGAGTCCACCTCTCGCCACATTCACGATGGAAACACCGGACCTTGTCTGCGCAAGAAGATCGGATGAAATGAGATGTCGGTTGGAAGCGTTGAGCGAACAAGCCAAAATAATAAAGTCTGCGTGAGAAACGGCCTCTTCTTTTGAGCAAAGAATCACCTCTTTAAAGACATCTCGCTTTGCAAATGGGTCCACCGCGCGAATTTTCATTCCCATCGAAAGAAGTCTTCGTGCAATATTTTGCCCAATATCGCCGAAGCCAAAAAGCGCTACGTTTTTTCCGAAAAGACTATGGCCCGCTGGCTTCACCCACTCGCCTCGTTTGACGGCCGCATCGATTAAAAATGTTTGTCGTGAAAGACCGATGACATAGCCCACAGCCATATCCGCGACTTCGTTTCCGAACATTCCCGGTGTGTTCGAAAATTTTAATGAGAATTCTTTCACCGCGTCTAAATTAATATTGTCGATACCAATACCCCATTTCACGAGCACTCTTAATTTCCCCTGAACTCCCGCTTCCAAAACGCGACGAGAGGCTGGGTCATCACCAATAATCCAAGCATCGGCCTTCGGCACCCATTTAAGAAGCTCCGCTTCTGAGAGCGTTTGAACCACTGGAGGCAAGAGAAGATCAATTTTCCGCACGGAAAAAAAAGATTTGAATTTATCAATTGAATTCAAAAAGGGAGGGCATGTGATGAGAACTGTCAAATTTTTCATGGTTATCCTTTTTTGGCGTAAGCAAGCGACTCTGCTAAGTTCCAGGTTTCTTGGTCGTCAATGTCCACTGAATCCACAAGTGGAATTTCATAAAGAAAAGGTTTTTTTCCAATGCGCGCTTGGGTCGTCATGAAACTTTCTCGAGTAAAAAGGTAGAGGCACGAATTCTCTAAATACCAAGGCTCAAGATCTTGGGTTCGAATAAGATTCTTCGGATCGTGATTGATCGCAGAGCCATCACCTCGATAAAATCGCCCCTGAAATTTATTTACCGAAAACAAACTATCGCATTTTCCACTTTTCAAATTGGAAAGAAAAAGATCGATTCCTTTGCTGATCACTTCGGCTGAAAGATGTGGATTGGTTGCATGAGTCATCAAATAATATTGAGAAGAAACATTTTCAATATCATCTTCGAGCACTCGATTCATCGACACGAAATCTCCACAAATTTCCGGACGTCGCTGTCTGAGTAATAAGCGCTTCGATTCCGTCAAACCCGTTTCACTAAAACGCTCTTTTGCATCTGTATTGATAACTACCTGATCAATTGCCGGAACTGAAAGAAGCGTATCGACAATCCAACGATAGAGGGGCTTTCCCGCAAGTGGTCTGAAGTTTTTACCTTTCACTCGCTCGCTGTTTGCTTTGATGGGAACGAGAGCAACGATTTGATTCATCTATTTTTCACCTCCAAGGCCATCACCTGTCCACAAGTGAGCCATTGAATTTTATTTTCAACATCCATTTTTTTCGCCAAGAAATTCAATTCTTCAGGAAATACAGAATTTAATTTAAACATATCCCAGTGCATCGGGATCCATTTTTTAATTCCAAGTTCTTCCACCCAAGTAAGCGCTTCTCGAAGAGTTAAGTTTCCGATGATGCCACGCTTATCTCGAAAGAAATTCCTCTCATTGATAGGTAGGAAAGCCAAATCAATAGATTTAGGAAGTGCCTGACTAATTTCGTCATGAGGCATCGTGTCCCCAGAATGATAAAATACAACACCATCGATTTCTAAAATATAACCAACGCAGTTGAGGGAACCTGCATTTGATCGCTCAATCTGAAGATGCGCCGCTGGGACAGAGCGGACTTTGACATCCTTTTTGACTTCGGCCTCACTCTCTACCGCCACCGCGATCTGATCTTTTGAAAAACCCGCTTCGAGCAAGGTTGGCAGACAAATTTCTGGTGCATAAATTTTAAGGTGAGGATTCGTCTTTAAGAGTCCTGAAAGTGTCTTCACATCGCAGTGATCATCGTGAATATGCGTGATGAATATGGCATCAATATTTTTAATCATCTCGGGCTTCAACGGAGTGGGAATGAGTCTTTCAAAATCCGCGCCATATTTTTCGGCAACGATATTTGAAAGATACGGATCAAAAAGAAAGCGACCGGTCTTCGAAGAAAGGAGAAATCCGGACTGACCAAGTGCTTGTATCGTAATGTCGTTCATATCGGGTAAAAATATTTTTCTTTGGCTTGTTTAGAAAGTTTTCGATGTTCATGATTGCCTCGGTAAGAACCGAAATACTGGCAAAACCTAAACAAAACAATTTCAGACATTTTTTTTAAAAATATTTTCTGTTGAAGTGCTTTTGAGCAATCCATCAAAACCGCAGAAAAAAAATACCGAACGAAATCCTTAAAATCTATATGAATTTCCGGCATAATTTTTTGCAGGGCAATCGCCTCTCTTTCGTATCGAAGCTTCACCTTATTCCAAGTTTCTTCATGAATATGCTTCACAACCGCCTTCGGTGTGTAATGAACTTTAAATCCACGAGCGAGCATTCGTTTTGCCCAATCCATATCTTCAAGTCCTGTTAACTCTTCGTCAAAATGATTTTCGTTCCATAAAGGTTTTCGAATAGCCGCATTCGCATTATTGCAAAAAAAATCTGGCTCGGGAGAGGTTTCAAAATCCGGAAAATATTTAGAAAAGATTTGATGTTCACTAAATTTAGTCACCGATCCGCCGACCTGCCGTCCGCAATTGACGGCAACTTTTGGATCGTTAAAGGGAGCAATTAAATCACTCAGCCAGTTGGCCCCGCACGGAATACAGTGTCCCGATATAAAAACAAGGTAGTCCCCTTCAGCGGTAGCACAACCCCGATTGAGCGATCGTCCAAACGTAAACTCATTTTTAGAAATTTTGAGAATTTTAGCGCCAAAACTTTCGGCAATAGAGATTGTCTTATCTGTAGATCCAGAGTCGACCAAAATGACCTCTCGGCTCACGGAAGGTGACTGAGCGGCAATGGCCTTCAGAAGCTCGGGAAGATACTTCTGCTCGTTAAATGTTCTGATAATGATACTCGCGTTCAGCATGCTTCCTCGCCACATATGCATATACAGGTGCGATTGTTATTGGTTTATTGCAATGCCTAAGAGAGAGTAAAGAGTTTAAACCTTTAAAGATCGCCGTCTTTTTAGTAAACAGGATGAAAATGAAGTCATTGATTAAACAAGTTGTCGTGGGTGTATTTGACCTGTTTCGAAAGATAATTGGGCAGTTTGACCCCAAAAACAAGGTCTACTTTCTGGGCACAACGGATCCTGCCATTATTCAAAACATTACGGAGCGATTTCGATTTTATGCTCCTCATCTAGAGCTCACGATCCTTGGCAAAAATGAGCTCCGTTTTCTCGATATCTTTAAGATTCAGTTTGGACTTAATCCTATTTTGATTTGGGGTCAGGACTCGAGAATCCCGTTTTGGCTCAGAAAACTGAGATCCGACATTTACGATGTCAATTTTACGACCAATCCCGGCGATGGATGGGAGTGGGTTCGATTTGGCGAGGCTGTCGCTACTGTTGCCGAAAAAGCATCGGATGCTTCTTCACGATTTAATGAAATCGTCGCCGTTCTCAAAACACAAAAAAAGAACAAGGTCTTTTTATTCGGAACGGGACCCTCTTTGGATTGGAGCTGGCAGAAAACTTGGAACGATGGGTACCGAGTGGTCTGTAATACAATCGTTCGAGACAAAGAACTTTTTGATTTTATTTCGCCCGACTTTATTGCTGCAGGGGATGCCATTTACCATTTTGGCCACACTGACTTTGCTCGCGCATTCAGAAAGGATCTCAAAAGGAGACTCTCTGAAACAAAAGTTCATTTTATCTATCCTGCACAGTTTCACATGATCGTTATTCGAGAGCTTGGCGAATTCAAAGAACGGCTCATTCCAATCCCCGTCGGAAAATCTAAATCCATTTCCAACGATCTCACCAAAGATTTTCATTTACCGGCCCTGGGAAATGCTCTTGCTCTTCTTCTTTTGCCTGTCGGATGTACACTTTCTCGAAATGTCTATCTTTGGGGTTTTGATGGAAGAGCTCCCACCGATAAATTATTTTGGAGTAATTCAATAAAACATAGCTATCCAGAACTCATGGGCTCCCTTCAGGCGGCTCATCCTAAATTTTATGATCATCATGTGCCTAAAGAAGATCCCAACAAATATGTAAAAACAGTTCTTGGGGACGTGCTGGAAGAAGCTTTCAACGAAGCAGAAAATAAAGGGTGGTCATTTACAATGATGCATTTTAGTTGGACTCGCGCGCTTCAAAAAAGATTTAAGGTCGGCTTCGACATTCCACGAGATGAAAAACCTGCTCATTATGGAACTGCCACGACCTAAGACGCCCTTCTTTAGTTTGGAAGAGATTTGCGAATTAAGACAATGTAGTCATATTTTGTTTTGATAAATTTTCCGGTGTATTCAGTGCCGAGAACTGAAAAGGCCGTCTGCCAAAATGGAAGATCTATCTTCGAAACGTCCTCGATTACAATCGCACCATCATCGCGGACAAGTTCAAGCGCGAAGAGAAGAGAATTTAAATTCGCTTCGGAATTGTGAAGACCATCGTCAATAACGAGATCAAAGCTTTTCGGCTGGAAATTCTTTGCCACGTTACGAAGAGTTTCAGGTTTTGTTTGGTCTACAAAAAAAGTGCGTATTCTATTTTCTGAAAAGAGAATACGAGCATCAACATCCGCTCCAAAAATATTTGCATTGGGAGCCCAATCGCGGAAGGCACGTAATGATGCCCCTGGGCGCCCATTGGCTCCCATATTAGATTGTGTATCAATATTATTTGTACCTAGACCAATTTCAAAGATGTTCAGTGGCGCTTGCCTCTTTTGGCCTAGAAGGGCGGCATAAACTAAATGATAATTATGCACTGTCGATTTATCGGAACCATGATTTTTTAGCAGGGCGGCTAAATCTTTGCAGTTGGAATCTTCGGATACGTCCCCGATAGCTTCCTCGATCGTGGAGATCAATTTTGTTTGTGGATTTTGTTTGATGGATAATTCGGCAAGTGCACTTATTGATGCCTCATACATCTTGAGGCGATCTGATATAGATTGTTTACGAAGTTTAACATCGAAAAGAAAGGCTCTTAAAAAATTTATGGCTATCGACGGCCGAGAAACTAATTTTTGGGCCCCATTAATGCTGAATAATTTGGAAACACCTTTCTTTATAAGTTCGCACCGATGGGAAATAGCTGAAGGCTGCATTTGTTTTTATCCCTTGGAATAGATAGCCGCTGTTCTTGTTAGTCGGCATAATCTCGCAAAGTCGATTGCCTGATGTCAATGCCTTTCATCGCTTTTTAGGTACACTTAGATTGCGCTCCGATTACGCAATATTAAAAAATGTTGTCGCAATGATATAAGCTAAAATGAGGACGAGCGGAACGAGCGATGTCGAGAATTCGAACGGCCAGAACTTCATCTTAAATCTAGTGTATGAATGATAGGCTGTATACCAATTGAAGAAAGCCAGATTCGAAATGATTTGCGCTGTTGGAAAGGCGAAGACGCCAAGCTTTGGAAAAAGAATCCAGCAAAGACTAATAAAAATGAGCCCGGTAATAGGATTTGCGATATGCCAAATGATTTTATTTGTGACTGAATAAAGTTGAATATGCATTCCCCCATAACGTTCCAGAAAAAATCCTAATCCCATTAGTCCCCACAGACGGAGATCGACAAAATCCGTATGTGCTTTAATAATTTGCAAAAAAAACGGACCGAAAAATCCCACAACTAAAAATCCAAAGACATAGGAGCCAAATGATTTTTGCATGGCTGACCGGCAAGTCGCTACGACAAGGGAATATTTTTTCTCAAAATAATAGGCAGCGAGTAAGGGAATCTTCACTTGAAAAGGGACAAGTGCCGTTAAGCTGATCAATTGTATAATCCGGAAAGCAAATAGGTAAGACGCCACCGAACTGACGGATCCATAGTGGGCATAAATGATGCTGCTGATTTGGACAGCGCCGAAGGAGCAGAAAACTCCTAACCAACTACGCCAAACAACCGGCCAACTTTCCAAAAATACATTCGAATCAAAACGAAATTTGTGTTTGGGCTGCTTCCATTTTCTTTTTTCTAAAGATCCCATCCATGAGTAAGATCCATATTGAATAAGTATCCAGAATTGTTGCGTAAGAACAAAGCCGACGAGTTTGCCTTTGAAGAAGAACACCAAAGCTGTGGAAAGAACCATTCCTATTGAGCAAAATAATTCTATGCGTTTTAATAGTGCGAGTTGATTTACCCCTACGAGAATCGCGGCATACTGATTGGCCCAAACAATTGTTATGCAGCCGAGAATTGTAGCCAGCCATGCAATCCAAAGACCCTCGGTATTTCCACTATAAAGAGAGATGGAATGTTTCACCGACCACGTACCAAAAACGGCCAGAATAAAAAGAAAAATGATTGTTAAGGCGGCATAGGTTCGAACCATTGTTCCGGAAAGTGTTGCCAGTCGCTCAGAAGATGTTTCAGTAAGTGGTGTGCCGGGGCTCCCACGCGCGTAAGCAATGATACGAACGAAGGTGTCCGAAAATGCGTTATCAATGATGACCTGAAGTCCGGCGACAACTCCAAAAACTCCCCAAATGGCAACTTCGACTTCGGAAAAAGCGCGCAAAGCTAGTGGCCATATGAACGCGACATTGGCGAACCTCACTCCGATCGCAATCCATCCGAGAAGAGTTGGAGATTTCCACGTTCTCAGGAACAGAGGCGATAGCCATGTCAATTTTAAAAAGCTAGGAATTTTTTTAGGGTGGGATCTCACTTCTTACTATTTCAGTCCTTCAAATGATGATCCGGTCAAATGGGCTTACTTGCAAGACTTTACGCGTTTTGTTAAAGACTCTAGATGGCAGCCGAGGAAAACAAAAAAGTCTTTGAAGCTTACGCCACTTATTACAATCTCGTTTATCAAGACAAAAACTACGAAGAAGAAGCTCGATTCACTTTCGATATCTTGGAGCGTCATTCGTCTCTCGGCCAACTTTTAGAATTGGGATGTGGTACTGGCCGACATGCTTTCCATTTGGCTGATTTAAGACTTCGAATTCTGGGCGTGGATTTCAGTAAAGATATGCTGATGCAAGCGAACGAATTACTTTCAAAAGCTTCCCCCAAAATTCAAGATTTGGTTCGATTTGAACACGGTGATATCCGAAGCTTCCGCACGAAGCAGACCTTTGATTCTATCGTCTCTCTCTTTCACGTCATGAGCTATCAAACTACCAATCAAGATCTCGAGAAATCTTTTGAGACCGCGCGTACCCATTTAAAAAAAGGCGGGATTTTTCTTTTTGACTGTTGGTATGGACCAGCGGTCTTGACGGAAAAACCATCAGTTCGTGTTCGCAACCTTGAAAATGAAATCATCAAGGTCACACGTATTGCTGAACCCCACTTAGATGAAAACAAAAACACCGTTGAAGTGAACTACACCCTCTTTATTGAGAATAAAAAAACCAATCTTGTGACTGAACTCCACGAGAAACATCTCATGCGATATCTTTTTTTACCGGAAATTGAAGCATTCGCTAAAGCAGCTGGTTTCGAAATTATAGAAAGTAAAGAATGGCTCAAAGATGCTCCACCATCCACAAAGACGTGGGGAGTTTATTTTGCATGCCGAGCCTAGATGGATACTCCCGTCCACAAAATTGGGGTTCTGCTAGATTTTCCGCCGAGTGGGGGGGGAACTTTCCAATATAACCAATCTATTCTAGATGCTCTCGCTGCACTTCCCCATGCCCAGTTCAAAATCTTTGTCGTCTATACTTCTGAGCTCTGGATTGAAAAACTGAAAGCCTATGATTTTTCTAAAATCTATGTCCGCAAAAATTTTACAGGAAAAGCGCTTTGGAAAATTTGGCATCTTCGTCGTTTGTCCATTTCAGTTTGGAGAAAAATTTTACGAAGGGCCATCGCTGTTGAAAAATGCTTAGAATCTCTGGCTTGCGATCTGTGGATTTTTCCATCTCAAGACTCCATGGTTTACCGATTTACTGGAAAAGGAGTCGCAACGATTCACGACCTTATGCACAGATATGAAGGTCACTTTCCTGAAAACAGTGAAAATGGAGAGTACGAAAGACGAGAATATCATTACAAAAATATCTGTCGTTATGCAGAAGCCATCCTTGTGGATTCGAGAATGGGTGCCGCGCACGTAATCGAAAGTTATAGCGTATCTGAAAATAGAATATTTGTGCTGCCCTATACGCCTCCAAAATATATTTTTGAAAACGCCGCAGATTTAGATTTGTCAAAGCGCAAGTTGCCCGAAAAATTTATTTTTTATCCATCACAGTTTTGGGAACACAAAAATCATTCTCGACTCTTGGACGCGGCCAAAAAATTAAAGACGAACGGCATCCCGATTCATCTCGTCTTTTCTGGATCCAAAAACGAAATTTTTGAAAAGCTTACAAAATACGCTAGAGACCTTGGGTTACAAGACCAAGTTTATTTTATGGGCCATATTTCAGATCTTGAAATGGCCTCCTTTTACAAAAAGGCGAGGGCTCTTATGATGCCCACTTTTTTTGGACCGACGAATATTCCTCCTCTCGAAGCATTCGCCATTGGTTGCCCTGTGGCCGTCTCTAAAATCTACGGTATGCCCGAGCAATTAGGCGACGCTGCGCTTTATTTTGATCCAGGATCCATTGATGAAATTTCTGAAATCATGCGCCGGCTATGGACTGACGATCGCTTATGCAAAGATCTTTCGGAACGTGGAAAAATAAAATCAACTGAATGGCATCAAAGCCATTTTAACAAAAAACTCTGTGAAATTCTTTTATCGGTACTTGGTACAAGGTAGTTACCAGTTTCGACTCACACCAGAAAACACCCCCCACTCGACGGTATCGCGGTCGGAATTTTCTTTTCGATGTACACTTACGATTTCACCTCGAAGATCTAAATAAGTTTTGAGAGCTGCAAGAATTTTCGAGCCGGCAGAAAATCCAAGTCTTTTCTCGGCATGCTTAAAGTCGGGCTGATAATCTGTAATGGGAGTTTTACCGCCTTCATCAAACTGAAGAAGAATTCCTTTTCGGCCACGCTCCTCCCAAAAACTACTGAAACTAAGCTCAAAATTTCTAGGAACAAAATCTTTTTCCCAAACAAAGTAAACTCCCTGAGCATCTCGTCCGAGTGGATCCGCCGCCAAGCGTCCCCCGTTAGAACTCGCTGATGGCCAAAGCTTATGAAAATAATAACTCGTTCCCGTTTTTGAATATTCAAGATGAAAGCGATGAGCACCGGCGCCTTCGCTCGTTCGTGTTAGCACTCCGAATGTATAGGAAAGTGTATTTTTGATGAGCAACCCAATATCGCCGCAACAATCCCACAAGTGCTGCTCGGTATAAATAGAAGTTGGCCAATAAATATTCTGCAAATTAAAGCGAAGGTCTCCCATAAAAACATGCTTCATTCCAAAGCTGCTGTCATTGGGCGCAGAACTAAAACTCCTTCTCACTCCGAGAAGCTCGATCAAATAAGTCGACGTAGGAATTTCTGGCATCCCTTTGCCAGAAAATTCATACGTCATGCCCATATTTCCTTCAAACCAATCCGATGGTTTAAGTCCAAGACGCCAGCCAGCAAACCAATCATTTTTTGGAACTCTCCGATCATCAAGTCTTGAGAGGAAAACTTCGGCTTTAAGTTTGCCTAAGACATTTAGGAATCCAGGCCATTCAAGCGGAATAGTTGAAAGCTCGATTAAATCTAAACTGCGAGCGTTATCAGAATAGAGAAGCGGCCCAATCCAAGACTGTCCCCAATGAATGGATTTTCGACCGACTGAGAGAACTAATTTACACAAACGAAGTTCAGTATAAAATTCTTGAACAAAATACCATGCCTTCGGTTCTTTGAATCCACCACCGCCATGAATTTTCAATTTAAAAAACGACCAATCACTTGGACTCGCTTCAGCGTCAAGTGTCGCATAACTATTTTCGCCATAACGTGGACGAATACCTTGGGACCCCTCGAGAAGACTTGAGTAAGTCACTGGAAATTCCTTTGAGCCGATCGCACCCACGACAGCGGGTCTCTCTCGTAGACTTAGAAACTGGAGGCTAGTTCGAAGCGCATATGGCTTTTTATATTCATGCTCTCGAAGCCACTTCATCCTCGCCCCGTCGTTCCAAATTAAATTCGGACGTTCGAATGAAGTTAAATAATATCCGCTGAAGACGGGATTATGTTTTTCGAGAAGGACAAATTCATTTTCATATTCTCTCAAATATTTATCAGACTCAGGGATGAGCCCCTGCGAAAAGCAGGTAGTGAGAGGAAGAAATGAACCAATGAAAATAAAAAATAAATGGGCCGCTTTTTTTGAACTGAAGGCGAAATATTTCATGGCAGCATACAAATTAAAATTTTAGATTCTTCAGTTGCGAAAGACCTGGAAGAATCCGATCCTTTTCCGAAATTTTGAATTCATCCAATGAAATCGGCCAATCAATGCGAAGTGCAGGGTCACTATAGATGAGACCACCTTCATCTTCCTTTGAAAAATAATGGTCAACTTTGTATTGAAAGCGAGCCTGCTTACTCAGAGTTAAGTACCCATGGGCAAAGCCTTTCGGAATGAAAAGTTGGCGTTTATTTTCGTCACTCAACTCAACAGAAGCTATTTTTCCAAAAAATTTCGATTCCTGACGAAGATCTACAACCACGTCCAAAACTCGCCCTTCTACCACACGAACGAGTTTCGCTTGGGCCTTGGGAGCTTTTTGAAAATGAAATCCTCGAAAAACTCCGTAGTAAGAGAGAGCTTCGTTGTCTTGAATAAAACGAACCCTTCCAATGGAAGATTCGAAGAGATCTTCCCGAAAACTTTCAAAAAAATAACCACGATTATCTTCAAATATTTTGGGTTCAATGCAAAACAGGCCCGGGATTTCTAATGGAACGAATTTCATTTTAAGCTCGGCGATATTCTAGCTTTTCTAAGGCCGCTTGATTACGTTTTTTTCGATAGACGTCCTTAAACCACCCTGTTTTTGAAAAGTAGTAAATAGCAGAACCGATATGATGCCGAAGGAGCTTTAAGTTTTTGTAAGACCCGCGAGCATATTCGTGAATGATGGTTGTCTTTGGATAATAAACGGTTCGAAATTTTTCGCCAATACGACGGCAAAGATCATAGTCTTCTAAATAAAGAAAAAAATGCTCATCAAACAGTCCCACCATTTTTAGCGCTTCATTTCGAATAAACATAAAATTACCGGCAAGACAGGGAACATCCATCTCTCGATTGTAATCCGCGAACTGAAGCTCATATTTGTGATTGCGGCGCTCAACCAAGGCCTGAAAAGGAATAAAACGCCGCACAATCAGATCAAAAGGAGTGGGAAGTAGACGGCAGTGCCTTTGAATCGTACCATCTGGATAAAGAATTTTGGGCATCACCAGACCTACATCTTTATTTTTTTCCATATAATTAAAAAGAATTTTAATCGTATCTTCTTCAAACGAAACGTCGGGGTTGAGAACGATGTGATATTTAGAAGAATCCAAAAAATGGCGAATCGCTTTATTATGAGCTTTTGAAAATCCGACATTTTCTCCGGTGAGTTCGTAGTCGAAACCATAAGATTTCACGAGTTCACGAAGTGCATCGGTGGGCGAATTATCGACGATCATGACCTTAGGATTCAAAGATGATCGCCTTAATGAATTCAAAACCTTCGTAAGCATTTCGGCAGAAGTATTATAAGTCACAATCGAAACAGAAATAAACGGTGTCATCATTTCACTCAAATTCCAATTCCGCCATTTTCACGTAAGGACATTTCAGAAAACTCAGATAAATATCTGCCGTAGTCTGTCTTTTCAAAACGCTGCGCCAATTTTTTTAATTGGGTTTGATCGATGAATCCTTTTTTGAAAGCAATTTCTTCGGGACAACCCACTAGCAACCCCTGTCTTGTCTCAATCGAATGGATGAAATTACTCGCCTGCTGAAAAGATTCGTAAGTTCCCGTATCAAGCCAAGCCGCTCCCCTTCCAAAAAGAGATACTCGTAGTTCATTTCGTTTGAGGTATTCAAGATTTACATCGGTGATTTCAAGTTCACCACGCGGCGATGGCCTTAAATCTTCTGCAATTTGCACAACGTGATTATCGTAAAAATAAATTCCAGGAACCGCGTAATTAGATTTCGGTTTCGTAGGCTTTTCTTCAATACTAATGACTTTTCCGTTGGATCCAAACTCGACAACGCCATAATGTTCAGGTTCTCGCACAAAATAGCCAAAAATATGTCCGCCAGTTTTAATTGCTGCAGCATCTTCCAAAACTTTTGAGAGCCCGTCGGCGTAAAAAATATTATCCCCCAAAATTAAACAAACGCTTGAAGAGCCGATAAAATTTTTACCAACACGAAATGCATCTGCAAGTCCTTTAGGTTGTTCCTGAACAGCATACGAAATTTTAATTCCCCACTGTTCTCCCGAACCCAAAAGTTTTTGAAATTGAGGTCCATCGGCAGGAGTAGTGATGGTAAGAATTTCTCTGATTCCTGCCAACATTAAGGTCGAAAGCGGATAGTAAATCATCGGCTTATTGTAAATAGGGAGAAGCTGCTTACTGACCGCCAAAGTGATCGGAAAGAGTCTCGTTCCCGACCCGCCCGCTAAGATAATTCCTTTCATTCTCTACAACTTCCTTTATGTATTCGTCTAACGGGACTTATTCAAAATGCCAATCATTTGTCATAGCTTAAACGTTGCCAGTGGCTGAGCGTCTTTGATAGAGGCAGAGTGTGGCAAAGTACTTAATTACCGGCGGTGCCGGTTTCATCGGCTCTCATTTTTGTCGAATGGCTCTCAAACAGAATTGGTGTGAGAGTTTAGTGAATATTGATGCGCTTACTTACGCTGGCAATCTTCATAACCTAAAAGAGATTCAAGCAGATCCAAGATACCGTTTCGTTCATCTCGACCTCAATTCGGGCGATGTAGATTCGATTGTTAAAGAGACTGAGCCGGATGTGATCATCCATTTCGCGGCAGAGTCGCATGTGGATCGAAGTATCGAAGATCCTGGTTTATTTTTGAAGACCAATATCATCGGGACATTCAATTTATTGAACGCCGCCAAGAATCTTCAGACCTCTAAAAAAGGTCTTCGTTTTGTGATGGTTTCAACCGATGAAGTTTACGGCTCGCTTGAAGCGACGGGGCAATTCTTTGAAGAAACTCCTTTTGCTCCACGTTCTCCGTATTCTGTCTCAAAAGCATCAGCCGATATGCTTGCTACCGCTTACCATCATACGTTTAATTTACAGACAATGGTTGTTCGCTGCTCGAATAACTATGGCCCTAATCAATTTCCAGAAAAACTGATTCCTCAGTCTATCATTTTTGCCCTCCAAGATCGATCGATTCCCGTTTATGGAAAAGGCACGAATGTTCGAGACTGGATTTATGTGGAGGATTTTGTTGCCGGAATCCAAACCGTTATCGCGCGCGGAAAATCGGGGGAGGCCTATAACTTTGGAGGCCGGAGCGAATGTTCAAACATCGAAGTTGTCGAAATGATTTTAGCTTCTTTAAAAAAGCCAAGTAGTCTGATTCAATTTGTGAAGGATCGAAAGGGACACGACTTTAGATACTCAATGAACTTTGATAAAGCGGAACGAGAACTCAATTGGCGACCAACTGTTAAATTCGAAACTGGTTTAAAAGAGACTATAAAATGGTATCAATCAAATCTCGTTTGGTGGGAAGCAATCACGTCCGGAGAATATTTAAAGTTTTATGAGCGTAATTATGGAGAAAAACTGGTCCTTAAGGGAAGAAGTTGATTTGATCGAAAGCGACTCTCGCCTGACGAAAGTTCCGACCATCATTGCTGTTGTTCCAATTCATAACGGCCTTCCCGCTGTACTAAATTGTGTTCAATCCATTTATGATCAGAAATCTTCTTCGTACCGACTCATTGTCATCGTCGTCGATGACGGCTCGACCGATGCTTCTATCTCGGAACTGAAGAAACAGTTTTCCGATGTTCATATTATTCAAGGCGATGGAAGTCTTTGGTGGACAGGCGCTATCGATAAAGGCAGCCGGGTCGCTCTCGAACTCGGAGCTGATTATGTTTTTTGGATTAACCATGACGATATTTTGGAGCCTCATTCACTCGAACGGCTTTTAAATGTGGCGAGCAAAGAAAAACACATCATTGCCTGTTCAGTTGTCATCAAAGCAAATGATCCTACTTTCGCTCTCTGTGGATATTCTCTTCGATATATGCGTTGGTATATTCAACCCTTGTTAGTTTCCCAGAAGGAAGCTCGAATGGAAAAATTTCGAAAATTTTGCGACCTAAATGGGGGGCATGGGATTCTGATTCCCAAATCTCTATTTAATCGACCTCATATGCTTCGACCCCATTTGTTTCCGCATTATGCCGGCGATTTCGATTTTTATTTTCAAGCGAGACGCTCTGGTTTCAAAGCTTTAATGGTTGGCGGAGCGGTCATTCGAAACGAAGCCTCTAGCTCCGGACTTCTTTCGGGATTTAGAATTCAAGAGATGTCGCAAATTATTCCTTATCTTACAAGTCCTCGCTCCTTAGGAAATCTGAGAGATCGACCTCTTTTGGCATTGCTCAATTTTCCTTTAGGGTTAAATTTTATTTGGGCTTTTCTTCTTATACTGGCACCCTTGGGGTCTGTGCTTTTTTTTCCATTTAGAAAAAATAGAAATTCGTTATGAGAATTGTTTTATGGATTCTCGTGTTTTCCTTTCCACTCTCGCTTTTTAGTTGGAATTTTGGCGGCTTGGAATTCTATCCGGCATTTCTTTTAATTCCTTTTGGATTTCTTCAATTGTTTGAGCGCCTAAAGGAAAATGCCAATTATCGAATGAGCCATTTTAGTTTTGGAATTTTACTTCTTGCGATCCTCATTTTATTTCATGCCGCGGCTCAGTCCTTTCTTGCATCAGATATTCTAAAACTTATTGTGGCTATCTTACTGTACAACTCGCTCATCTTTCTTTCAAAAAGACTGGGTTTAAAAATTTTAAATATTTTGGATTATAGTATTTGTCTTTTAGTTCTCTATGGAATTTTCCAAATTGTCGCGAGTCTCTCCGGATATAGAGAGCTTGCATCATCATTCAATACTTGGGTTCGCGGAGCGGGCGAGGCGATCCCGATCGACACGCGAGGAGTCGGAATTTTGGATTTTATGCGCGTTTCATCTTTCACTAGCGAACCCAGTTATTTCGCATTTACAGTATGCGTTTATTTTTTCTTAACTGAAAGTCGCATCACTAGATTTTTTTGTCTCATTGGAATCTTTATTAGTTTATCTTTTATCACCCTTTATTCTTGGACCGGAATGGCCGTATACCAGCTTACAAAAAAACTCCGGGTGCCGACTCCATTTTTTTTCATTGGCGCTGTCATCGCCCATTTGATTTTTGCTGCAACAATCTATTACGAAGTACCTCAAAAATTCTTTCCGACTTTTTACGACAGATATGCTGGCATTGTCGAGTTTCTTAGGTTTGATTGGCTTCAAATACTTTTTGGCTCCAATAATATAGATCGCTCTTTCCCGATTAATTTAATTCGCCCTTATAGTAACTTGGGTTCGATTCTTTTTTTATTTGGGTTACTTGGACTTAGCATTTACATTTTTCTATTTCGAGCTCTCGAAAAGGAAGCTACGAAACCAAAAGCCGTCATCATGATATTTTTATTAATGTTTAATTATTATTATTTAACTTCTTGGCCAATCATCGCCGGTTTTTTATTTTTAATTCTACAAAGAAAACCTGTCGAAGATACTCTGGTCTCTTATGAATATTAGCGTCGTCATCCCAGTATTTAATTCGAAGACTCTTAAAAAAACTTTCGACTCGGTGTTGGTGCAGACACTCCCTCCGGACGAAATTATCTTAGTCGATGACGGAAGTACGGATGATATTACGATAAAAACTCTGGTAGATTGTAAAAATCTTTCTTCGCCAAAAACTCTTGTCCGAGTGATTAAACTTTCTCAGAATAGGGGTCCATCGGGAGCAAGAAATGCTGGATGGAATGAAGCGAGTGGAGATTACATCGCATTTCTTGACGCGGATGATTCGTGGGAACAAAGCAAATTACAAAAACAGATTAATTTTATGTCTGCCCATCCTGAGTACCTGCTCACCGCGCATTGGTATGACTATCAAGCCACGAAGCATCGAGGCAAGGTAACGGCCAAACACCTTTTGAAATCCAATTCGATTTCACCTTCTTGCTCTCTCGTTCGTAAATCTCTAAAAATTAGATTTGATGAAAACTTTAGATATTGTGAGGATCACGAATTCGCCTTATCGGTCAGTCTCCAACATTCCATTTACGTTATTGATGAAGTCCTGACATTTCTAGGCAGAAAACCGCAAACCTTCGGCGGGATATCGAGTCATAAATGGCGTATGCGAAAAGGGCAGATCGCGATTTACTGGAAAATGCGCCGTCAAAAAATTCTTAGCTTTTGGCAAGCTCTCGCCTTCACACTTTTTTCATTGGGAAAACATGTTTTAAAATTCCGCCTTTGGATTCTTTAAATTCAAAACGGATTGACAGGAGAGCCCGTTACGAATAACTGATCTCATGAATTGGCGATCTCAGTTCGACGAAATTGAACTCATCAAAATGTATTTTCAGCGAGCCAAATTACCTGGCGAAAAAGTGCTTATCGACGTGGGCGCACATGTCGGTTGGGTAAGTATGGCTTTTTTGGATCTTGGGTGGAAGGTCATTGCATTTGAACCGGAACCCGACAATCTAAAGGATTTGATTCAGCGTTCAGAATCATATTCTAAACAAATTCAAATCGTTCAAAAGGCGGT
>JAQBPA010000266.1 GCA_028287765.1 Bacteriovoracaceae bacterium | reverse complement strand
CTGCGAGCAATTTCTTTTTAGAATGGAATGCCAATTTTAGTGGCGGAGATTTTGGAGAATTATTAAGCCGGAAAGTTAAATTAGCCGGGTCACTTCACGGAATTCTCAACGGTCCTTGGCGAGATCTTTCTATGAAGGTCGAGCCGAAGTTCACGGAATTTTTTCTGAATGGTCAAAAATTAACCAATGTTAGAGGGAACCTTGTTCTTTCGGATCGAATTCTTGCAGGTGCTCCAATTGTGAGCGACCAGGTTTCTGCGACGGGCGGAATTTATTTTACAAAAGACAAGGGAGATGAGTTTTCGGATTTAAAAATTGAAACTCACAACCTAGACATCAATTTTCTTTTTAACCTACTGGGTAAGCGTGCCGACGAAACAAAAACTTTGGACGGAAAATTGTTCGCTCAGGGTTTTTTGCGGGGCCCTCTATCTCAACCCATTGGCTCCGGTTCAGTTCGCGTTGAAGATTGGACGCTGAAATCAGATGGGACGAAGGGACGTGCGGCCAAGGCGAAATGGGCAACCGCCGGCGGAGAACTTTATTTTGATAGTGTTGAAATAAAACTCTCACCTGAATCCGAGTCTTTGATTGGCGAACTCTCTTTCGATAATAAAGGACTCGTTGATCTTTTCCTTCAGGGGAGTCATCTGCGAGTCAGTCATGTGCTTTATCTTTTTGATCAAGATCTAGGTGTTCAAGGCTTTACGGATCTCTCTCTCGACTACCAAAGAAATTCACCCTCTTTAAAGGCCGAGATTCGGCTCACCGAAACCGTTATGGCGGGAACTTTTTTGAAAGATTCCCAAATTCAACTTAACTGGGTGGCCGACCGAATGGATTTTTCGGCTCATTTATTCGGCGATTCAATTAATTTGTCAGGGGCGAGTACGCAGAATAAACAAAAGCGTGAGACGAGCGCAAAATTTAAAATTTTTAATTTTAATGCCGCTTCATTATTTCGTGCTCTAGCAAATTCGAGAATCGAGATTCCCCTTGAAGGGAGCGGCTCTGCTACTTTCACTCAGCCGAGAGCAAATGAACGTTTGCTTCTTCCCGCTCTCCTTTCTGAAGCTGGAAAATACACGGGTGAAATTAAAGTTCAAAAAGCTTCGATTCAACGAGGCAGCTCAGTTTTACAATCGGTGGATCCTTTCAATATTAAAATAGGCGGCTCTGGAACGCGATTTCCTCGCTGGGAATTCCCTCAACTCAATATTCGGTCGAGTGAAAATCTTCTGCAAATGAAAGGTTATTACGAAACTGCGCAAAACTTTTCTCTTGAGACGCGTGGCAAACTTGATTTAAGAGCGGTCGCAGGTTTGTATGCTCCGTTTTCACGATCCGAAGGTCTCGCCGCGATTGACGGAGTTTGGGATACGCGAGGATTCGTCGGTAAAATGGAACTTTCTGACGGACTTATTACGTTTCAAAACTCTCCGCTCGTGATCCGAAATGTCGAAGCATCGATTAAGAGTCGCGGAAATACTTTTGATCTCACACGTCTAAAAGGAGATCTTCGAGAGGGATCCATCTCCATCGTCGGCGGTCTTACTTTTGATTCGAAAAAAATTAGCTCGGCGCAATTTAACGTTGAACTTCAAAATACGCTTCTGCAACCGCAGCAAGGTGTTTCCTTTCGTGCGTCTGGTCCCCTGAGACTTCAGATCAAAGGAGACGACGGTGAACTTAGTGGTCGATTAACGATCAAAGATGGTCTTTATCGAAAACGCCTTGATGTGAAAGCCGATATTTTAAAATTTTTGGAACCGACCCGGATCAAATTAAAACCATCTGAAGAAGAGGAGTCGGCTTGGCAGAAATGGAAGTTGAACGTTCAACTCGTTACGGAAGATCCCTTCAATGTACGGAATAATTTAGCGGAGGGAAGTGCCAATTTAAATCTCTTGGTTTTGGGAACGATCGGCGACCCAAGACTTAAAGGAAGCATTAGTATCGTGAGAGGACAATTTTATTACCACAATCGCCAGTTTATTCTGACTTCCGGCTCCATTCAATTCACCGATCAATCGTCTAATATTCCCAACTTCGATATTCGCGCTAATACCGAAATTAGTGATTATCGAATTTCTGTTCAAATCACAGGCGATGCCAACGAGCAGAGAATAAAATATAGCTCTAATCCGGTTGCGAGCGAAAAAGATATTTTAAGTTTAGTTTCATTCGGCTATCGAGCATCGGATACAGACGTGAAGGAACAAGATCCCGCTCGCTCCGCTTCTTTTACAGGAATTTCTTTTGTCACCGGGCAACTTCAAGACAAAATCGAAGGGGGTTTAGCCAGTGGTTTAGGAATACGTCGTTTTCAACTTGTTCCTTCTTATTTTGATCGAACCGGAAAGACAGAACTTCAACTGACTGTAGGAACCGATCTCATTAGAAATAAACTTGAGGTGAATTACTCAAGTTTTCTGTCAGCCTTTGGAGGCCAGCGGGTGGAGCTTGAATATAAGTTCAATCGATCTCTTTCTTTAGTAGGCTCGTGGAGAAGTGTTGCAGGGTCGGAGACAATTGACGGGCAGGATTCCAATGACTTTGGTGGTGATTTACGATTTCATTTTGAGTTTGAGTAAGAATGATTAAAAATTATCTTATCATTTTACCTTTGTTTGTTTCTTTGAGCGTGTTTGCCGACGTCAAAGTTGAGAAAATTGTCATCGATCCACCTGATCAGACTTCTATTGTGGCGTCGATTTTACCTTTTCATGTGAACGATACTTACGACCCCAAATTCATTGAGATTTCAAATCGTCTATTAACGTCTACGAATAAATTTGATCGAGCCGAAATTTCATGGTCCGAAGCGACCGGCACCATGGTGATACAGGTTGTTCCCAAACTTTTTTTTGAAAATATTCTTTGGAGAGGTGAAGGACCCCTAAGGACCGACGAACTTAGACAGATGTGTATTCAAACCTATGAACCACGACTGCTCACCCAAGACCGAATTTCTCAAATGAGTCAGTGCTTACTGAGAGAAATCCGTGGAAAGGGCTATTTGGACGTTCAACTCAATCTTTCTAGAGAGAGCGAAAATCTTAAAATCGAAGTTCAGCTCGGAGCAATTTATACCAATAAAGAAATAAACTTTTTGGGAAACGATAAGGTCCCGGATGCAGAATTGGCCGAGAATATCGTCAATCGAGAGGGACAACCTTTCTTGAGTTCAAAACTCGAGGACGATACTAAAACCATTTTAAAAACTTATTTTAATGAAGGCTTTTATTTTGCTGAAGTATTTAAGCCCGTTCTTAAAATTGATCCTGATACGAAGCGAGTGACGATCACTTGGAAAGTAAAAGAAAGTTATCCAATGAATATTCAATTCACTGGCAGACGAAAAAGCCGAAAGCCCCTGTATCAGTTTATCGAACGTGAGCAGACTTTTCCCGCTTGGTTTCTGGATGAAATTGTTGACGATATGAAGGCCAGCTTAAAAGAAGACGGCTATCTCTCTCCTGAGATTAGTGTGACCAAAACGATTAATGATCGGGATGTTGAAGACGTCGATATTCACACGCGAGTGGGACCTCGATTTCATTTAGTCGAGCCTGAATGGATCGGTGTGGGGAATAAATTTCTAGTTCAAAAATTTTATCATACGATCTCTGATCTCAACGAAGGTTCTGCTTTTCATGAGGCAGAGTTTCGAAATCTGCTATCAGAGACTTTTATACCTAATTTAATTAGTCACGGTTATCTCGACGCAAAACTTAGAAATCTGGACTTTGTCATTGATCGAGAAAAAGGCCTGGTGAGACCGGTCATTTATATGAACGAAGGAGATCTTTTTCGAGTAAAAGATTCGAACGTCGAGGGCGTGCCTAAGGAGCTTTCCCGAATTCAAGAATTAAAAGACTTAGAGGCCACTCTCAAAAGAGGAAGTGCCTACGATTCAATTACAGTCGAAAAACTTCAAAAGGATCTTCAGCGGCGACTTGTTGAGTTCGGTTATCTCGATGCTTCGACCGAAAAAAAATCGGTAAACACCGATAACGAATTAAGTGTGTCGATTAAGGTGGTGCCCGGCATTCGTTATCGTGTCGCCAAAGTTTTAATTCGAGGTGCAATTAAGACAGACTACAACGTTCTTAAACGAGAAGTTCTTCTGAGTCCTGGCGATTACTATGAAGATGAACGAATTAAAGATTCGATCTCGCAGATTCTTCGTCTCGGTATAGCACGAAGTGTAGATATTCAGGTTCTCGAAAAGGATGCTGCAAAGGGAGAAGTTTATGTTCTGGTGGAT
>JAQBPA010000239.1 GCA_028287765.1 Bacteriovoracaceae bacterium | reverse complement strand
CACTATAAAGATCCAAAAATTTCCGACCAAATTTTTTCGGATGGATTAAGCAAAGGATCAACCAACTCTGTAGCGATTGAAATCGCAGACGCTCTTAAACTCTATCCCAATGACCTCACTGAATCCGCCATCGATGAAATCTATATCGGAAGGAATTTAAAGATTTCGACCAAAGACGCAAGCGGAAAGACCGAACGCGTCTCTGTGCCAGGAGTGAATCTTCAAAATTCTCAAAAAATCATTTTAGAATTCTCGGACGATCCCCTTCTATTTAGAAAAACGATCCATCATGAAATTGCGCATAAGTTGCTAGAAACGTATCCGATGTATTTCGATCAGAAGACGTGGGCCAATCTAGACCCAGCGGCCGATGAGGATGCTAAAATTGCGGAGAACTTATTTGTGTACGATCCATTATTTTGGGACAGGGTAAATCATTCAAAAAAGCTCGAGAAAAAAGTTAATTTCATTATCCAATTCTACCACCAGCTCGATCCCCAGTTCACAAAAGCCTATTTCGAAACCCAATCACTTCCTTGGAAACCGAGTCTCCCGATAGGCGATAAGAACTGACGCCAAACCATTACAGACCAAAAAATCCCAAGTTGCTTCAAAAGTTTTAATTTTGTACCCAGTTTCTGAAGGACGGGCCGTAGATGAATTGAGGACGGACGTGAGTGAGGCTTGGGTGAAAAACTCTTGAGCCGGGCGAAACAGTCGTGCGAGAGATGAAAGACCCACGGCGAAAAAGCAACACGCGGACTAAGTTCTGTATTTAATCGAATCGGCAATGAGCGCGTTTTCTCACCCAAGCCTCACTCACGCCCGCCCGGAGATTCATCTACGGCCCGTCCCGGCTGTTAGTTTTTAGTTAAACTTTTACCGAAGAACTTCACACGTCCAACATAGCCCTTAGAAGCAGTTTCCTTTTTTCGAAGTGAAAGAAGACTGATGGAAATGAGGAACAGGAAAATAAAAATAAGAGGCGAAAAGTTTTCTTTTGACTGAAGTGTGCAACCGCCTCCCCCGCCCCCACCGTTAGCGGAAGTTGCGTTGAGTGAAGCTGAATCGAGGTTGACGGAAAATCGAGCGAGATTCGTCGGATCATTGAATGCAACCAAATCGGCAGAGCCGTTGCTCATTCCCGCGACATCAAACTCAGCCGTGGCATCCGTTCCAGAATTAATGGTGCGATATCTCGCCACTGCGTCGAGTTGAGACGACGAATTTTTAGTTAATACAAAACTCGTATACTCGTTAAATCCACTCCCACTGATATGATATTGGAGCGAGCCAGCAGAGTTGGACGTAATTTCTACTGATGAAATTTTTGGAATGCCGCGACTTGAAGCTCCGTAGAGCGAAGTGACGGCTGAAATATCATCTTGATGAAGATCGCGTCGCGTAGTTTCTCCCGTTGACGATGCGTAATACATTGTGGCGTCGGCCAGAACAGGCTGACTTTCGTAAATACTTTCGGAAGAGTGATCGAGACCAAAAAAATGTCCGATTTCATGTGTCGCAATATTTTGAACATCTACATGATCATTTTCGGTTGTCGAATCAACCACAGCCCACTTGAACGACTCTGCATTAAAATAAATATCAGCGTCGGTAATCGCGCCCGTATCATTATCAAATGAGAGAAGCGTTACAGCGAGTGCATTGGAGGGCGGCTTAAATGAAAGGTTTCTCCATCCTTTTGGAACCCATGAGAGTGTATTCGAGTGATCGCCAGAGACAGCGGCCTGATTCGAAGAAGCGTCTTCTGTTACCGACATCGTCATTCCAGGAAGATTCATCCAGGTCGCGAACGCTCTTCGAATGGGTTGAAATTCATCGGTCACTGTTCCTGAGGCATCCACACCGCCAGTGAAATATCCTGAGGGCGTGGTATTAAAATGATAACTTGTCGTGTTCGTTGGCCAGTGGGCAGGTTTTCCACGATTCGAAATAATGGTGTAGCCTTCAGATTCTGATGAGACCGAGAGGAGAGCCGACAAAAAAATAATCATTTTAACAAGCCTCTGCATAGGTCGTCTCAATTCCTTCTCTCAATCTAGCGATCGATAAATCTCTGAAACAAAATCTTCGTATCTTTTAATTGTCCGATCGTGCGTGATCGCGAGTCCGCGGCTCGATCTCTGAAGAAGCGTCGGCTCCCCCGCTCGAACCACTACTTTGGAGACATCCTGCGGATCCGCCGACGTCATCACTCGAAAAGCACTCCACCCCACGAGACCTGCACTAGCTGCACTCAGACTAAGCGCGGTCGAAGAAAATCTGGGATCCGAATCTAAGAAGAGAACATATTCTGATCCAACTTTAAAATTCGGAAAACCCATCACTGAAAAAGATTTGCTTCCACGTTGTCCACCAGGGACTTCGAACGAAATCTCTTGATCGATGTTTCCTTGTCCTTTGAAAACTTCTAAAATTTTTCCTTTAATTTGTGAGAGAGGAAATTCAGCCGATGACGAAATGGTTTGAATACTTTCGATTTGAAGTCGACCAATCCAAACCGCTTGCTGTCCCAGTTCCTGAATCGAACCTCCACTAATCGTCGTAGCTTCAGCACGAAAAAGGGACGCTCCAGATAGGAGCATCAGGGTTAAAAAATTCTTTGGAGATAAAACCTTTCGAAACACTCGTACCCCCCGATTCGAAGTCAGAATTCGCCCCTCCTGAGCTTTAAGTCTCACTGCGTCAATGAGCCAATAACACATCGTAGCATCGCGTTTATCGTGTGCACAGAGGCTGGGCGCATTTTACGGCTGCCAAAATTTTGTCATTTTTTCGAATCAGGATACTTCGTTGAAACTGCTAGAAACTTTTTTTGCAGGGCATTATTGAGACGGAGAAGTGGATTGAATTTCGCTTGGCTCTTCGTCTCTATTTCTTGCGAGAGAGTCTTCAATGCCAGATAAAATTCCAAAAAGAATTCTAAGATCTCGATCACTCGGCGCTGCACGGTGGTACATCGCACGAAGGTCTTCTAAATTTTGAAAAGGATTTTGAGGGTTTAAAAATTTTATATAATCGAGAACTTTATGCGCTCTATTAAAAAAAAGATCTTCATCTGTTTTGGACGGACGGCTTAATTCTCTTCGTCCCTCTTTCTGCATTTCTGCCGTCTTCGATTCAAATAAGAATGCGAGTGTAATAGCGACAGCAGATGTCAAATTAATCGAGGGCTTCTCTTCGGTCGTCGGAATCTCAAGAACGTAATCACATTGATCAAGCTCGTCGATTCTGAGGCCCCACTCTTCTCGGCCAAATACAAAAGCGACCTTATCGTCAGGATGAACAATTTCTGAAAAGTTCCTGACAAATTCAAATAAACTCTTTCTGGGTCGATCGTCTTCTTTTCGTTTTCCTGAAAGGGCGATCGAGAGTGTGCGGTCCCCCTGCGCGTGTTCTAAGTTTGGATAAATTCGCGCGCTCTCGATAATATGAAAGCTCGCCATACTCATTTGTTTACACTCAAGACTTTTGAGATCGCATCTCGGAGAAACAATTCGCAAATCCTTGAGGCCAAAATTTCCCATAAGTCTTGCAACGCCTCCCACATTTCCTGCACCTTTTGGCGACACTAAAATGACAGAGGGGTTCATAAAAATATTTCTAGAAGTTCTTCAAAACGAGTGATCACGCGAATATCGTCGAGCCTTCGATTATGTTTAAGAGTTTCAATTGAGACGACTTTACCCGACGTATCCTCCGGCAAAAGTGCGCGAAGCTCTCTAAATTTGGGGTCATATAAAATTCGCTTCATCTCTAATTTTTTTGCACCAAGCATATCTGCGGCAAACGACTCTCCAATAAAGACAACTTTTTCGGGTGAAATATCGATGTCGTGAATCGCCTCTTCGAAAATTTTGGATCTTGGTTTATAAGCTCCCACTTCGACAGAAGTAATAATCGAATCAAATAAATCGAGAAGATCGTTGCCACGAATCACATCAGCTAAGATTCCATTCCAATTGGAAACAATTCCTAAACGATAGCCGCGATCTTTGAGAGTCGAGCAAATATCGACGGTCGACTGAGCGATGACCATTTTTGCTTGGGCCGAAACTACCTGTCGAATCTGAGGAGCTATTTTCGCTTCGATATTGAGCTCTCGAAGCATTGATTCCGCCCAAAGCGATGGCTTCAATTCAAAATTTTCATCTCGCTCGCTCGCTTCATTAAAAAAGCGAATGGAGCGAAGCATCGCCTCATCGATTTCTTGATCTGTTTTTGGATAACCAAGCCCCGCGAGGGCTTCTCGATAAATCTTTTCAAACGGGGGATTTGGGTGCAAAAGAGTGCCCCCTGCATCAAAGAGGATTACCGGGAATTCCCTTGACGTCACCGCATT
>JAQBPA010000233.1 GCA_028287765.1 Bacteriovoracaceae bacterium | reverse complement strand
ACGCGAAAACATCACTCTTTCGGATCAGCACGGCGTTGTTCAATCGAAGAGAACTAATCTCGATCCGTATAAAGCTAAATTTGCGCGAGTGACACCGCAGCGAAAAATTCAAGAAGCCCTCAAAGACGCCGATGTCTTTATCGGCTTATCGGTCGGCGGAATCATTACAGCTGATATGATTAAACCGATGGCCAAGATGCCGATGATTCTGGCGCTTGCAAATCCAAATCCTGAGATCGGCTATGAAGAAGCAAAACGTGCGAGACCCGACGCCCTAGTCGCCACCGGTCGCTCAGATTTTCCGAACCAAGTGAATAACGTTCTTGGCTTTCCTTCTATATTTAGAGGAGCTCTCGACGTTGAGGCGAATTCTATTAATGAGGAGATGAAGGTGGCTGCCGCGAAAGCACTCGCCGCACTCTCGCGAGAAGATGTGCCGGATTCCGTTTCTCAGGTTTACAATGATGAAAATTTTATTTTTGGACCGGATTATTTTATTCCTAAGGTTTTAGATCCCCGAGTTTTGCTTTGGGTCGCACCCGCTGTGGCAGAAGCGGCGATAAAATCTAAAGTTGCGAAGAAGAAAATTAATATCAATGAATATCGAGAACACTTGGCTCTTACGATGGATCGTTCTCGTCACGTCATGCAGATTGCTGTTTCAAAGGCTCGTAAGGAATTGCGAAAGATTGTGCTTCCCGAGGGAAACCTTCCTAAGATTTTAAAGGCTGCTCATATTTTATATGATGAAAAGCTTGCTGAGCCGATTCTGCTTGGAAATTTAAAAGAAATTGAGGCGGTTCGAAAATCACTCGGGATTCAATTATCAGGCATCAAGATCATTGATCCCGAAACAAGTGAACTTCGCCCTCTGTTTCAGGACGCGTTTTTAAAGCTGAGAGAGAGAAAAGGAATGCTGAGAGGCGAAGCCGAAAGGCGAGTGGCCCAGAGGACGTATTTTGGAATGATGCTAGTCGAACATGGGTTTGCTGACGGACTTGTTTCGGGGCTTTCAAAAACGTATCCCGAGACGATTCGTCCTGCTCTTCAGATCATTCGGATGAAGAAGGAGTACTCCGTCGCTGCTGGACTTTATATTATTTTGGTGAAAGATCGCGTTCTCTTTTTTGCGGATACGACGGTCAATGTGGAGCCGAACGCGGAACAGCTTGCAGAAATAGCGATTCAGGCTGCAGAAAAAGTGGAGTTCTTCGATATTCAACCGAGAATCGCACTCGTCAGTTTTTCAAATTTTGGATCGTCGCCGCATCCGATTAATGATCGAATTCAGGAAGCGGTAAAGTTAATCCATAAAAAGAGACCCGATCTCGAGGTGGATGGTGAGATGCAAGCAGATACGGCCGTCGACTCAGATCGGCTGGCTGAATATGCGTTTTCAACACTTAAGGAGCCAGCGAATGTTTTAATTTTTCCCAGTCTCGCATCCGGAAATATCGCCTATAAATTACTTCAAAGACTTGGAAATGCCGACGTGATCGGTCCCATTTTAATGGGCCCGCGAAAGCCGGTGCACGCACTTCAGCAAGGTGCAACAGTCGAAGAAATTGTACGAATGGCCACGATCGCCGCCGCAGAAGTAAATACAAACTCCAAAAAATAGCCCTCGGAACGAAACACGGCACGAAACGCGCGATAGAAAATAAAAATAAGTACTTAAAATTACTCTGACCCCAAGTCCGACAAGAATTGCTCTGACCCCTTTTCTCTGCTATTTTTTTGAGGTTATTAGCGGCTTAACGCTGTTTGGGGGGAATCATGAATTTGAAAGTAGTTTTAGGCTTAACGCTTTTTATGGCGCTTAATCATACGTTTGCTGACGGAACGACAGAAAGTGAAGCTAAATGGGCTTCGATCGAGATTCAGATGACAGCACCGAGCGCAAAGGAATTTGTCGGTCTCATAGCAGATGACGCTGACAATTTTGAAGACTGGGGAAGATCGGTAAAAAATGGGACTATCCTGAATCGAAACGATATTAAGGACGCAAATTGTACCGCAAAGGTCACGCGTCCCATCGGTAATAACGATTTACCTCTTACTGAAACGCTAACCAATCGAATTGATTGCACGGTCACTGATCGTTCCGGAAAAAAAGTGGATCTCACGTTTAGCCTTGCTCATATGCCACTTGCACGCTGGGGTACTCACTGGCTTCAGAAGGCCTTCACAGTGAATGGAAAATATGCCGACCTTCTTTTTAAGAGTTTGCAAAAGGCAACGGATGCTATTGATAAACACGCCGACGAGCGAATGCTCACGGACGATTTTACTTGCGATGCCTTTCAATATTTTTGTTTGGACGGCTACACGGTTCATCAAACTCCCGTCATTGGCTCTCCTCTCGATAACACAACCGTCTCTGCCATAAGCTGCAATCGAGAAACTGATATTTCGGAAGCAACGAAAAGTGAAATAAAAATTCATTACGAAAAATACATCTCCGACTCAAACCTCGGAGGCGAAGCAGCCGAAAAAGCTAAAGCAGAGTTCAATCGTTATCTCGCCGACGTTCACGGAAAAAAAGACGACAAAACAATGCTTACCGACCAACTCCGTCGAGGCGTCAGAACAGTCTCAAGACTAACTTGCACCTGGATGGAAACCGACTGAAAGGTCTAATCTAAAAGGGGTCAGAGTAATCGCGGTCTTCTGAAAAGATGAGATGAGACTCGGGTCGTATATTGAAGTATAAATCTAATAATTGAGAGCCAATGCTCGATCCATCTGTCGATTACATTCAGTTTCCGAAGTGAAACTGACCAATTTCAAAAATTTTACACTCTTAACTGCAGAGAACTCAGTTGAATATTTATTTTTAAGACACAAACCGAATGACGAGATCCTCAAGAACGATTCTCCATCCATGCGGAGGAATTTCCTTTAAAAAAGGGTCCGGTGTAAGCCATGAGGGAAGTTTTGATTTCCAATAAAACTTAAGCGTTGATCGAGCGTATGAAAGCAAATTATTAGTAAGCTTTGCTTTAATTGGATTTTGATAGACGTAGGCGATCGTTCGTTTCAAATATTCTAAACTATTTAAAATTTTACTTTTATACCTTCCCTCCCAAAAATGTCCCGTTCGTCCCAGCGCTTTATTTAATGCCCGAGCCACCATAGAATTTATCTGTTGCATGATGCGATTAATTTCCGTTTTTCTGCTCACAGAAAGCACAAGATGGTAATGATTGGACATGACCTCGAGATGATGGATTTCAAATAAATATTTAGGGGCAGGATTATCTCGGCTCTCCGTCATCCGTTTTAATTTATCAAAAACTTCCTCAAATATTTGATAAGCATAATTCTTATGCAAATAAAATCGCTTGTTATTACACCGCGTCGTTACGGAATAAGGAAATTCATATTGTCGTATGCGATGAGCCCGCGCCATAGCTGGTATACAGAAGCAAGATCGATGCCACGGCTTCAATCCTATTTAAAATTGATTTCACGAATCATTTCCGAACGGAATCCGAATCTTTCCGACGAAAATTCAGAAATTGCTCTGACCCCTGGGAGGCGATAAGCTTTCTTGTGGCCGGAATCCTTTCACCTGCGTTCTCGTTTCAGATTCG
>JAQBPA010000223.1 GCA_028287765.1 Bacteriovoracaceae bacterium | reverse complement strand
TCGACGCCAAAAAACTTCAGGAATATGAACTCACGTCTTCCGATATCTTAAGCGCAATCACAGCAGAGCAAATTGAACAACCAGCAGGAAGAATTGAAAATAAAAAAGGCGAGCTCAACGTCAGAGTTCTTGGAGAGGCAAAGTCTGCAGAAGAATTTGGAAAAATTAGAATTAACTCTCGAGGCGGAGGGCCGAATTATAATCCGATTACTCTCTCGAAAATCTCTCGAATAGAAGAGGGAATATCGGACTTTCGCGCGATCTCTCGCTATAACGGAAAAACTGCTGTCGGACTTGGGATTGTAAAGCAGCACGGAGCAAATGCGGTTGCCGTCTCAGAACTAGTTTATAAAAAAGTAGACGCGATTCGTCCAAGTTTACTTCCCGGCTACCATGTCGATGTACGTTTAGATTCCACAAAATATATTCGAGATTCAGTGAATGAACTCAATTTTACACTTCTTTTAGCGGCGATTCTGACTTCGCTCGTCTGCTATCTTTTTCTTGGGTCTTGGTCGTCGACCATTAACGTTCTTCTTGCGATTCCGACTTCGATTGTGGGTGCATTCATTGCCCTTTATTTTTTCGGATTCACTTTGAATACATTCACCCTTCTCGGACTTTCTCTCGCGATTGGAATTGTCGTCGATGATGCCATCATGATGCTTGAAAATATTGTGAGGCATAACGAGATGGGAAAAAATCGCCGTGTGGCTGCTCTCGAGGGATCGAAAGAAATTACTTTCGCGGCCATCGCTGCAACTCTTGCGATCGCCGCCATCTTTGTTCCAGTTATCTTTATGCAGGGCGTGGTCGGCCGATTTTTTTACCAGTACGGAATTACGGTAACAGTTGCCGTATTTTTATCTCTTCTTGAGGCACTTACACTCACTCCCATGAGGTGTGCGCGATTTCTGCATTCTGCCAAAGATCACGGCGCAGGATGGGTGTTGAGACATATGGATGCTTTCATGAATTCACTTTCAGAGAAATATCAAAAGGGTCTTAAGTGGACTCTTTCGCATCGAGGTTCTGTTATGACGGCTTCGATTATTTTTTTTGCGGGCTCCATGCTTCTTCTTTCGTCTCTTCGTCAGGAACTCATTCCTCAGCAAGATCAATCTCTCTTTTTAATGCATATTAAAACTCCGGTCGGAACTTCTATTTGGGCGTCGGATGAAGTTTTTAAACAAGCCGAAAAATATTTAATCAGTCAGCCAGAAGTGAAGGATTATTATACGACGATTGGAAACTACGAAAATAACGATATCGTGAACGCCGGAAGTATTTACGTTATTTTAAAAGATCCGAAGCTTCGAAAGCTCACTCAACGAGAAGTAATGGATAAGACAAGAACCAATCTTCAAAAACTTTTGCCGACGGCTCAAGTCTTTGCTCAAGATCTATCGCTCGCTGGTTTTAGTGCCACTCGTGGTTATCCGATTGAGTTTACGGTCGAAGGGCCAGACTGGACCAAGCTTTCAAGTCTATCGAAGACTATCATGGATAAAATTCAGGCGACGGGAATGGTTCAGGATGTGAATACGGATTTTCAAGATGGAATGCCTGAAATTCATGTTGTGCCCGATCGAGACCGCGCCGCCAATCACGGCATCAGTATTAATTCCATGGGCTCGGAAGTGAGTACACTGATTGGCGGGCAGATGTTTACTGCCGACACTCAGTATCCAAAGGATGGTCACCGCTACGATATCCGAGTTCGTTCTGAAGACGATGGACATAACGATCCGAAGCAGATCGACGAAATTTTGCTCCGCAATAATCGAGCTGAAGCCGATCTGGTTCGATTAGCGGACGCTTCCGATATCAAAGTAAGTTCCGCGATTCAACTCATCTCTCGGCTCAATCGTCAGCGAGCGATTCCCGTTTATGCGAACGTGACGGAAGGTGTGTCGCAACAAGCGGCTCTTTCAAAAGTGGAAGAGATTGGAAAAAAAGTTTTGCCAACAGGCTATCAAATTTTAATGACGGGAAGCGCTCAGGCCTTTCGTGATGCATTTCAAAGTTTAGTTTTTGCACTTATTCTCGGAGTAATCGTTGCATATATGGTTTTGGCATCTCAGTTTAATAGCTTTATTCATCCGGTCACTGTTCTTATGGCTCTTCCCTTTAGTCTTTCGGGGGCGTTTGTTGCCTTATTTTTCACTCACCAGTCTTTGAATCTCTTCAGTATGATCGGGCTTATTCTTCTCATGGGAATCGTGAAGAAGAATTCTATTTTGCTTGTCGATTTCACAAATCAGCGACGAAGCGAAGGGCTTGATGCCAATCAAGCGCTCATCGAAGCATGTCCTGTTCGTCTGCGTCCTATTTTGATGACGTCGGTTGCCACGGTTGCCGGTGCGATTCCCGCAGCGCTTGCACTCGGACCCGGTGCGGAGACTCGGATTCCGATGTCGATCAGTATTATAGGAGGTGTGATTGTCTCGACACTCCTTACTCTTTTCGCGGTGCCGTGCGTTTACAGTTTATTTTCTCGATTTGAACGTCCTGAACTTCCCGATGAGGATTGAGTAGAATATGAATCTTTCTGAAATCTCCATTCGAAGACCCGTATTTGCTTGGATGATTATGGTCGGCCTCATCATTTTTGGCGCGCTTTCGTTTAAGCGACTCGGAGTGAGCCAACTTCCCGATGTGGATTTTCCGGTTGTGGGAATTTCTTTATCACTTCCGGGCGCTGCGCCTGAAGTGATCGAGAGTCAGGTGATCGATCCTGTTGAAGATGCCGTGATGGAAATCGGAGGGATCCGAAATATCACTTCCAACTCGCAGCAAAGCTCCGGGAGTATTTCGATCGAGTTTGAACTCGATCGAAATATCGATACGGCCATTCAAGAAGTTCAAGATCGAATTGCCCAGGCTCGAAGTCTTCTTCCGGTCGATCTCATTGCCCCCACAGTAAGAAAAACAAATCCCGAAGATCAGCCTATTCTTTGGATTGCTTTAGTGAGTGATGGATCTGCATCGCTTATGGATTCGATGATGTATGCGAGAAATTATTTGTACGATCAGTTTGGAACGGTTCCGGGCGTGGGAGATATTAATCTTGGTGGCTACGTGGATCCTGCACTTAGAGTTTGGGTCGATCTCGATAAGATGAATAAATACGAGCTGACCGCCGATGATATTCTTCAGGCGATTGAAACGGAACACGTAGAAGTTCCTGCCGGACGAATCGAAAATTCGAGCCATGAGTGGAATGTGAGGCTTATGGGAGAGGCGGTTAACCCAACGGACTTCGGAAAAATACGAATCAATAAACGAAGTGTTCTTGGAACAAACTATCGGCCGCAACAAATTAGTGATGTCGCTACGGTCGAAGAAAGCACAGTCGATATTAGAAAGATTGCCAGATTTAATGGTCAACCTGCTGTGGGGCTCGGCATTTTAAAACAGCACGGATCGAACGCGGTTGAAGTGGCAAAGCTTGTTCGTGAAAAAGTAAAAGAAATTGCCCCCACGATTCCGAAACAGTTTAAACTTTCTATTCGCTCCGACAGTACCCGATTTATTAAGCAATCTGTCGATGAACTCAATTTTATGCTTTTACTGTCGGCACTTCTGACATCACTTGTTTGTTATTTATTTTTGGGATCGTGGACGTCCACGATGAATGTGTTAATGGCGATTCCTACTTCGATTGTCGGTGCCTTTATTGTGATTTATTTTTTTGGATTCACTTTGAATACGTTTACACTTCTCGGCCTTTCGCTCGCGATTGGTGTAGTCGTCGACGACGCGATCATGATGCTCGAAAATATCGTTCGTCATCGAGAGCTCGGTGAGAAAAAGCGAGAAGCGGCACTGAAGGGATCCAAAGAAATCACATTCGCTGCTTTGGCGGCAACGATCGCGGTAGCAGCAATCTTTTTACCCGTTATCTTCATGAAAGGCGTCATCGGAAGATATTTATATCAATACGGAATTACCGTGACGGCGGCCGTTGGTCTTTCTTTGATTGAGGCGCTAACGCTCACGCCCATGCGGTGTTCACAGTATTTAAAAGTTCAACATCAAAGCGGAGGCTTTGCTGGAAAAGTCGACGCACTTTTTCATCGTCTCGCCGGTTTTTATCAAAAGATTTTAGGGGTCTTACTGCTCAATCGGTGGAAAACGATTTTTGTTACACTTGCTCTTTTCTTTGCAAGTTTAATCATTGGCAAACATCTGGATCTCGAAATGATGCCTGCCCAAGATCAATCGCAAATCATGCTTCGCTTTAAAGGCAAAGTGGGATCGTCACTCGATT
>JAQBPA010000215.1 GCA_028287765.1 Bacteriovoracaceae bacterium | reverse complement strand
GTAAAAATTCTTCTCGACTGCGCGCGAGATTTTTCCTTTTGCGCAAATTTCTGCGGAGTTTTTTTCTGCCACACACGCTTCTTCATCGCTGATAAAAATATCGCGCTTTGCAGGAATAAAAATGGGTGCAGCGATTTCTTTTGGCGAGGATGGCTTTAAAAAAGAGATCGCTCTAAAATATCGGACTTCTATTCCAACAGAATGAAGAGTCGCCGCGAGAAAGGGGTCGATCACCGCATTTTCATCAGCATCCAGATCAATTAAAATTAGAATTCGAAATGGGTTTTGTGTTTTGGGGTCGATCATGCCCGTCTCAAACTCTTGTCTTGAGGGGTTTTTATAAGTCACCCTTGTGAACGACTCAGCTTTTTTAACAAGGGCAGACAAAATCGCGCGACTTTCATTATTTTTTGAAAATCTAAACGATTCAATTAATAGATGGTCTTTTGCGTTCTCGATAAGTCTCAATCTGTTTTCAAGGGCTGCAGAACGTTCATTGATGATGATCACTTCGTGAGTGTCATGCGAGATCGAAAAATAGGGATTCAAATACTCGCCGAGGATATCGGTAGCAGGAGAAAGCTTTACTCCTGCGAGATTTGCCATTTGAAGGGGGTCACTAGGATTCGGTGAAGCCGATAAAAGCTGCACTGATCCCACGAGGATACCTATAAAGACAAAAAAATTTACCCACCTGACCCGGCCCATGCATGGATTTTTTAGGGCATTCGTTAATTTTTGTAAACTAATTCATGCTTACCGGCACGAATTATTCAGGTGAAATTTGGCCCCCCTGCGCTAAAACCGAGAACTTGGGATAGTTTTTAAAATTTTAAATCCATCCCGATTTTTGTTGGATCTCAACCCACATTTTTCTTTTTTTGAGAAGCTCAAAAAAAGGCTTGGGCGGAACAGAATTTTCTGGCGCCAGTACGCCCGAGCCCTTGATTTGACCTTCGGCAATCATACGCGCAACGACGGCGGGTGGAGATCCGGTATTGAGATCGGTACCCACTCCCCACTTTTCGAAACCTTTTGTGTGACAATCAAGAATGATTGTTCGTTTTTTCTTATCTTTCATTCCCTTAACAACTGCGCGAACAATTTCATGCTGCTTAAGTTTTCCCACTTTTTTTGCGGGAGTCTGAGCCATCGCAAGTTTGTTGATCAGCTCAATAGGTTTAACTTTAATTCCCGAAATTTCTACTGGTTCGTGAGAGGCTAATCCAATGTCTCGTAAAAATTTGACTCGATCTAAAAATTCAGAATCGAAGGCGATTTTAAAACTCACCTCTCTTACACCTTTTTCTTTAAAAGAAAGGGGAAGCGTCGCGACTTCAGAATGAATTGTGTACATGGGATATCGAATGCCAACGGGTGGCGGAAATTTTTGAGCCACTGCGCCTGACATCGGCTTTGCAAAAGTAAATTCTCCTTTTGTAAAAACGGCAGGCTCTATCGAAAACTCCTCAAGAATCGTTTGCAGAGAATACGAAACCGAAAGAGCAGGGACGTCTTTATATTTCGTTTGATCCGAGCCAGCCACCATCGTGTGAATTTCGCGGACAGAATCAAGTTGATCGCAGCCATGTCTTGAAAGAATATTCGTAATTCCGGGCGCCGCTCCCATTCCTATGATTGCAAGTCTTCCAGCACTTTTAAAACGTTCATGAAGGAGAAGCTGCTTTCTCGTCATATGAAAAAGTCCGCCAAGATCGGTATAGTTTGCCCCGGCCGCGAGAGTGGCTTCCATGACTTTTAAATTTAAATGATACTGAACAGAATTAACGACAACAGAAGTTCCGCGAAGCGCCTGAGCAGTCGCTGACAAATCGTTTACATCTACACGAAGAGGAATCACTTGCTGATTTTTATAAGAGTCGGCGAGTGCCTTTGCTTTTTCAAAATCGTAATCAGCAATGACGATCGTATCTTCTGGAGTAGAAAATTCGACAAGATCGCGAACTGTAATTTTTCCCATGCCCCCTGCGCCACCGATGACGACGTACTTCATCTTAATCTTTATGCGCCGATTTTCGTTCGGAATAGGGATACCAATAATTTTTTCGCTCGGCGATATAGTCGATGTGGACATGTTTGGGTTCTCGGAAGGCGTCGAGACCTTCTTCGCCGAGTTCGCGTCCGATTCCGCTGTGGCGCATTCCGCCGAAGGGACCGGCGTCATTATCGGTGAGGGGATCGTTGATCCAAAAAGTTCCTGCTTTGATTTCTTCCATGGCTTTCATCGCGAATTCTAGATTTTTTGTATAAATATTAGCGCCTAGGCCGTACTCCGAATCATTGGCGAGCTTGATGGCTTCACTTCCGTCTTTTACTTCGATCAAACAAATGATGGGACCGAAAATTTCTTCGGTTGTCGGAAGACTTCCGTGCTTCACATTCGTAAGAACGGTTGGCTCAAAGAAATAGCCGGGGAGTCCGCCTGGCTGAAATCGTTTTCCTCCTAATAAAATTTTTGCTCCTTCTGCAACGGTCTTTTGCACTTGGCTTTCCACTTTTTGTAATGCTTCGAGAGAAATTAACGGGCCGATGTCGGTATCGTGTTTTTTTGGATCGCCAACTTTTAAAGTCTTCACATGTTCAACAAGTTTTTTTGTAAAGGCTTCGGCAATGGATTTTACTAAATAGATACGCTTGGAAGACGTGCAAACTTGACCAGCATTTAAAAGTCTTGCCCAAGCCACTCCGCGAGAAGCAATTTCTAAATCGGCATCTTCAAAAACAATGAAAGGATCAATTCCACCGAGTTCCAGATTTACTTTTTTTAGCTGTGCGCCAGCTGCCGCCGCAATTTTTCGGCCGACATTTGTGGAACCGGTGAAGGCGATGAGGTCCACATTTTTATGTTGGACAAGTAAATCGCCCGTCGTGCCGTCTCCGGTAATCACATTTACAACGCCCGGAGGCAAGAGATCGTAAACGCGAGCGAGGAGTAAACTCGAAAGCGGATTTTGATGAGGCGGCTTACAGACGATCGTATTTCCGGCAGCAAGAGCTGGGGCCACTTTCCACGACATTAATAAGAGAGGAAAATTAAACGGAACGATCGCGGCGACTACTCCGTAAGGTTCTTTGATCGTGAAATTCACTTGATGAGGCGCAACCGGAGGAATCGAAACTCCGCGAGAGGCTCTTCCAATTTCTGCGTAGTAATCGAAACAAGCGGCCACCCACTCAATGCAATCGGTTGCCTCCCAAATAGGTTTTCCAGTTTCGAGGCACATGAGCGATGCAAGTTCTCGTTCTTCTTTTCGAATGCGACGCGCGACTTCATGAAGAAGATTTGCTTTTTCTGCGCCAGGCATTTTCCACCAATCATATTGCGCTTCTTTGGCGGCTTTCACCGCGGCATCCACATCTTCTTTTTTACAATCGGATGCGCAGCCGATCACTTCGAGTGTTGCAGGATTTAAAATATCTCGTGTGTCTACAGAATAGGCATTTACCCATTCTCCGTTGATCAAAATCTGGCTCGTTGATGTTTTTGGCATTTTAATTCCCTTTCAAGCAAAGACTGCGACCGCTTGCCATTACTCCAAATGGAAGGCGTATTTTATGTCAACGGTATTGATCTCTATAGGTCTGTCAAATCTTGCCGATTTTATTTGAATTCGAGTGGAGTGGGTTGTTCTAAGTCTTTTTGATTTTGTTGCCGAAGTGATCTTTTTAAATTTAGCCGAAATCTGAATTCGGGCAATACAGTGCCTAATATAAAGATAAAATTAGCGGCAATCGCCGATGAACCTCCCCAGAACAAAGGCTTGCTACCAACGTAATCAGTTAAAGAGAGCGCGAGTGGAAGAGTCAAAAAATATGTTGGGAGGCTAAAAATCTCATAGTAAATTTGTGGGCTTAATAAACTCATAGATTTCGAAGTTCCGTAAAATTGAGGACGAGAGATATGGGGATCGTTTATGCTCGCTAGATAAAAAAGTTTTGCCGCGGTGATCGATGGTGAAGAAACTGAAAATTTTCTTTCTAACGCGTGCTCTAAAGGTGAGCAGCTCATCGTCGTACAAATATCTCCAATGTCAGAATTCGCGATCCAATTTAATGCTGTCCCTCCTTGCTTGTGAGTCAAAGAAATGGGGAATCGAAAGTGACTATATCTAAGCGCCCGATTGGCTAATCTAGGAAAGCCACGGAGAGGTCTCGCCTCGTATGTTTGATTCCATCGGTAGCCGAATAAATCTAATTGAAGTGTAGGAATCGTCGAACCTCCATAAACAGGATATCGCGGATAATAAACTAGAGCCGCGTCGACGGGTCTTGATCTAAGCCCCGAGCTCTTCAAAAATTTTACCGCATCAAGGCAGGGTATTTTTTTGACTGCTTCGGTATTTCTTGGAACCAACGAGATGATTAAAAAACTTATATTAAGCCAATATCTGAGTCTCGCCCGCATAAAGTCTAGATAAATGCAACAATCATGCCAAGGCTAGGAGCTTTAAGCATTTTCTTTGAAACTGCCACTAACTCTTTTACTTGCCTTTTTAGCACGTAATCTTAGACCCTGTGATCCGTAGGAGGTTGACGATGAGACGATTATTACTAGTCATTACGGCATGGATTCTCACGGGATCCCAAATTTTAAGTGCAACAAGTCGAGTTCCAGAAAAAACAGAGGTTTTAATTATCGGCGCCGGACTTAGCGGAATGGCAACTGCCTATGGATTAAAAAAAGCGGGGATTGCTTATCATATTTTAGAAATCGCCCCGCGCGTGGGCGGTCGAGTGAGAACGGTCAGTTATGAGCGTCCCGGCATGCCGGAGATTCGTACGGATTCCGGAATGGAAGAATACTGGGAAAGTAATCCAGCCGTAAAAGTTTTAAAAGAATTAAAACTTCCGATGAGCAGTGATATGGCTGCTTCAAGCATCGTGATTAGTAAACAATTTTATCCTCTCGGCGGTGAAGAGCCTGCAGCTTTTTATGCGAAAATATTTTCGAAAGAAGAATGGGCCGCTCTAAAAAATTTCAAAACGAAAGTGACACCTTGGATTCATGAGCTCACGGAAGTGCAGGCAGATTTTAAACCTGACGCTCATCCGATTCGAGCTGACCTCATGAAGCTAAAAGATATTTCATTTGCAAAATTTATCTCCGACGAAAAAGTGCCAGTCAAAGTCGCCGAGTGGATTCGAATTTCTCTCGAGTGTGAAATTGGAACTCCTTGGGATCGTATTTCGGCCCTCGATGGACTGGCAGAATTTCACATCTTTTTAGGCGACGAAGGTGAGAAGTGCTACCGCGTGAAGGGTGGCAATGATCAATTTACAGATGGAATGGCAAAGGCGATTGGTCTTCAGCATATTTCTGTGAATAAACGTGTCACTCGCATTATTTCGAATGGAAATTCTGTCACTGTTAATTATTTGGATACAGAAACAAATGGAAACGGTGTGATTAAAGCCTCTCACGTTGTGAATACCATTCCTTTGTTCCGGTTATTCGAAGTTCAATTTGATCCTCCGCTTTCCGAGAAAAAGCAGCAGGCTATTCATACGATGACTTGGGGCGCTTATTTTAAAGTTCATATTTTTCTGAATAAGAATGCTGAAAAGTTTTGGACTCTGAATGGAAATAATACGCTTCCTATTCTTACCGACTCCGACCTTGGAGTTATTTATGACGGAAATCCTGCGAAGAAAGGTGATGTCCGAATGGTTTCGCTTTTAATCGTCGCCGATGCGGCCGAGAGATTTAATCTAACGCCTCTCGATACAGTAAGAAAGCAAGTGATCGACGGCTTAGAGAAAATGTGGCCAGGATTTGCAAAGGAGGTAACGGACGTCGAATTTTATCGTTATCACCCGCGCGCCATCGCCTCGTGGCCGGTCGGTAGATCTCGCTTCGATGACCTTTCAAATGAAATTCGAAAACCTGAAAATAATGTTTATATGGCGGGAGATTTTACGGAAAGCTCGCATTCAGACGGTGCCTTTATTTCTGCTGCAAGGGTTGTGAAACAAATTCTAGAAACTCGGCTAAAAAATAATGTTACTGAAGTGCCTGGTAAAAAAGGCAAGCTGAAGTGACGATCTAGGAAGCAAAAAAAATGTCTAAAGAATATCAAAATTATGTAAATGGAAAATGGACAAATGCAAAATCAAAGGCCATTCGAGATATCCGAGATCCCGGAAATGGAGAACTCGTGGCAGCAGTTCCAGAATGCCAAAAAGAAGATATTGCCTTAGCGATCGATGCAGCTCGCGAAGCTTTTGATCATGGCCCCTGGCGAAAACTCACAGCCCAAGATCGCGGAAAAATTTTATTTAAAATCGCTGAAGGTATTCGTGCGAAATCAAAAGACTTAGCAGAGCTTGAAGTCAGAAATTGCGGAAAGCCTCTCGCCGAGGCCGAATTTGATGTGGCCGATGCTGCCAACTGCTTCGAATTTTACGGCGGCCTAGCCACCAAAATTCACGGAGAGACCATGCAGGTTCCCGCAAATTCGTTAAGCTTTGTTCTTCGAGAGCCGATCGGAGTTTGCGGACAAATCATTCCCTGGAATTACCCGCTCTTAATGGCCGCCTGGAAGTTAGCACCTGCGCTCGCTGCGGGAAATACCTGCGTTCTAAAACCCTCTGAACTGACACCCCTCACGGCACTCGAGCTCGGTGAAATTTTGATGCGAGTGGAGTTGTATCCGGGCGTTGTGAATATTGTCACTGGGCCAGGTACGGGAGCAGGTGAAGAACTCTCGGCTAATTCTAAAGTAGATAAAGTCGCGTTCACCGGTGGCACGGTGACAGGAAGAAAAGTCATGACTGCGGCGACTTCGAATCTGAAGAAAATTTCGCTCGAGCTCGGCGGAAAAAATCCCAATATCGTATTTGCAAATGCTGATTTAGAAGCTGCGATTGACGGGGCTCTCTTTGGAGCTTTCGCCAATCAGGGCGAAGTTTGCTCGGCGGGCTCTCGGCTGCTTGTCGAAAAATCGATTCATAAAAAAATCGTGGACGGGATGCTTCAAAAAATTCCGAAGATTAAACTCGGTCACGGTTTAACTTCCGGTGTAAAAATGGGCCCGCTTATTTCTGCAGCTCATCGTGAAAAAGTTGAAAGCTATATTAAAATCGGAATCGAAGAAGGCGCAAAACTCGTCTGTGGTGGAAAACGTCCGACGGGAAAAGAATTTGCGAGTGGAAATTTTTTAGAGCCCACGATTTTTGATCACGTAAAACCCAATATGCGAATTGCTCGCGAAGAAATCTTTGGCCCTGTGCTTTCGGTCATTTCGTTTGAAACCGAAGAAGAAGCCATTCGAATCGCGAATGATACAGAGTACGGTCTTGCCGCTGCGGTTTGGACTCGCGACGTGAATCGAGCGATCCGAGTTGTTCAGCAAATACGTGCAGGAATCACGTGGGTGAATACTTACCATCCAACATTTAACGAGCTTCCTTGGGGCGGATATAAACAAAGCGGCATTGGCCGCGAACTCGGACTTTACGGAATCGAAGAATATTTAGAAACCAAGCAAGTAAATATCAATTTAGATGAAGCACCGATCGGCTGGTATTAGGCTCAAGTGAAAAAAGCAAATCTCCTGCAGGTTGTCTTTTTAATTTACGGTGCTGCGTGCGGCGGTGCTTTCGGATTAGAAGGAATGGTTTCAGGCTCGGGCCCCGGCATTGCGCTCATCACACTTATGTTGATGCCGTTTTTGTGGAGTATTCCGATTGCGCTTACTTGCGCGGAGTTGAGCTCCGCGTATCCGGTTGAAGGTGGCTATTATCAGTGGGGACGAACGGCGTTCGGAAATTTCACAGGTTTTCTTTCAGGTTGGTG
>JAQBPA010000165.1 GCA_028287765.1 Bacteriovoracaceae bacterium | reverse complement strand
CGGATGGCGATTCGATCGGTGCTCAAATCGGGCTTTTTGCACTGATTAAGGCGCTTCGAAAGGGAAAAAATACCAAGATTTTAATGATCGATCATAGCCCCGTTCCGAAGCGCTATAGTTTTTTGGTCGGCTCCCAAGACATCATTACTTTCGAAGATTGGGAAAAACTCGCAAAAAAACCGTCATTTGATTTAGGGGTGGTCTGTGACGGAGGCGTGGAGAGAACGGGTGACGTTCAGGTTCTTTTTAAAAATATTTTAAACCTTGCTCTCGTCGACCACCATGCCTTTGGAAGCGGACTTAAATACCAGGCCAATATCTTAGATCTCACATCCTCAAGTTCTTGTGAGCTGGTCTGCCACTTATTTGAACTCGCTAAGATTCCGATTACCGCACGGCTTGCGGAAGCGCTTTATATCGGAATTGTTTTTGACACAGGATTTTTTAAGCATTCAATTACCACTCCTCGAACTCATTATGTGGCTTCGAATCTCGTTGCGACGGGAATTGATTTTTCCAAAATTTCCGACATCGCCATTTTGGATCGTTCTTGGGAAGCTCAGCTGCTTTTAAAAACGATGATGATGAATATGGAGAGAAGTGCTTCGGGCAGAGTCATTTCTTCTCACTGGTCGGCTGACGAGCTGAAAGAAATCGGACCCAAAGACGGCGATCAAGAGGGGATGATCAATCAGCTTTATTATACCGAAGGCTGCGACGTCGTTGCTCTCTTCGTGGAAAAAGAAAATAAAAAAGAAGTAAAAGTTTCCTTTCGAAGTAAGGGCTTTAACGTTGCTGAATTTGCGCGCTCACTGACGGAACATGGAGGCGGCCACATTCGCGCGGCCGGTTGCACGCTTCAAGGAGGTCTCGCGCAAGTGAAGCCGGTCGTACTTGAAAGACTGGCTGCTGCCCTTGGGTCGTCTGACTCTCAGCCTCAAAAAAAAACTAGTAGCGGCTGAGAATTTCACCAGAAATTAAATAGGAGTAAGCTCAAGTGAAAAATCAAAAGCTCAAAACTTTGACTTTTTTATTGGTCGCATCGATCGCCGCGAGTTCGGTGGAAGCTAAAATCTGTGCGCCGATCTTGACGTTTCTCGGAGTACTTCCGAAGTACACGCCCGCGCGAATGGAAGAAGCATTTCGAGCGGATGGTTGGCGGTCATTTGCTACTCCAAACACCACGGCTGCACTTCGATCTCGAAGTAAATGGAGCCAAGAGCTTACGTATGATTTTTTATTTTTTGCACTTCAGTACGGTCTAAAAAAAATCGATCCCCTATCATTTCACAAAGATAGTCGGGTTCCTCGTTATTTGGTGGAGCGGGCTTGGCGGAGCTCTTATGAAGAGCTCCATTCGCTCTTTTCTGCCATCAATACTCGATTGGCGCGAAATCCAAATCTAAAATTTTCTGAAGTTCAAATTAAAAAACTCGAGACGCTTTTGAAATTTTACGAGGTGCACGGGTTTCAAATTAAACGGCCGTCGACAGCTGAACCGGACGATGATCCAGGATACTGGCCTAATCCAGATCAGGATATTGCGGTTACTCACCCTGAATGGACTAATTATCATTCTGGAAAAAATTCCTATCAATACTTTCAAGACCAATTGGGTAGGACTCAAATGATTCTTGGAAATATGAAGAGCGGTCTTCTCATGATCGAAATCATTGAACTCTTAAAGAAGTAATTTCTTAAAGTCGGGATTTTAAATCTTCTAAAATTTTGGAATCATCGGCGGCAGAATGCTTTGCATCAGCATGTCCTCGAAATTGTTTTCGTTTTGATCGCCAGAAAAAAAGTACCGTGAAAATCGAAAGGACAATCAGAATCCACGGAATCCAGTAAGCTAGAGACTCACGACCTCTTGAAGACGGCTCCATTCGAAGGGTGCCGCCGTACTGCTCGTTTACTTCTTTAAACATGGCTTCAGGAGTTTGCCCTGCCTTTATTCGAGCGCGAATTTCTCGCCTAAGATCTTCTGCTTTCGAACTTGGACATTCGAGAAGAGAAATTCCATGACAAAATGGACTCCAGATATGCGAAAAAAGGTCCGTAGGATCTAAAGCATCAGCAGGATTCACGTCGGATGTCTGCGCAAAGGTCGCCGTAGAAAAAAAGAAAATCCAAACAAAGAAGAACTTCTTCACAGGCAATAATTAGCCCATTTGCTATAAAAGCTCGACGATTTCTTTTTCAATGGATTCAGGTGTCGTAGTAGGTGCGTACCTTTTTAAAACTTCGCCTGTCTTAGAAACTAAAAACTTTGTGAAATTCCACTTGATTGCTTCCGTTCCTAGAATCCCTTTTTCTTCGCTTTTTAGAAATTGATAGAGCGGATGCGTCTTCGGTCCATTCACGTCAATTTTGGCAAATAAAGGAAAGGTAACGTCGTACGTTAGCGAGCAGAATTTTTTGATCTCTTCATCGTCTCCGGGTTCTTGCGCGCCAAATTGATTGCAAGGAAATCCAAGAACTGAAAAATTTTGATCTTTGAATTTCCGATAAAGAGTTTCGAGCCCTTTATATTGCGGTGTGAACCCGCACTGGCTCGCAACATTCACAATCAGGAGGGCTTTACCCTTCAGTGAGTCGAGCTTTATATTTTCACCCGTTGTCGTTTTGACCTCAAAATCATAAATAGATGGGCTCATTTGTTTTCTCCGTTTTATTTTTCGAGAAGAGTTCGGAGCATCCAGGCCGTTTTCTCATGAAGACTAATTCTCTGAGTCAGAAGATCAAGAGAAGCTTGATCGTTTCCATTTTCTGCGGCAGGAAAAACAGATCTCGCTGTTTTGCACGCTGCTTCATGACCTGAAACCAATTGCTTCACCATCTCGGTTGCCTGAGGGACACCTTTCGATTCTTTAATCGAAGTGAGTGCCGCAAATTCGCTATAGGTTCCTGGTGCAGGATACCCAAGAGAACGAATTCGTTCAGCAACCGTATCCACGGCTGTCCAGAGTTCTGTATACTGCCCCATAAACATCGCATGAAGTGTATTGAACTGAGGGCCCGTCACATTCCAATGAAAATTATGTGTTTTCAAATAGAGCGTATAAGTATCTGAAAGAAATTTTGCTAAACCATCTGCAATTTGTTTTCGGTTTTTTTCTGGAATCCCAATATCTATTTTCACATTTCCCCCTTTTTAAAATTATTTTTTTACGACTTTTTCTTCGCGGAGAACAAGCTTAGCGATCAAAAAGACAAGACCTGCCACAATCAAGAAATCAATCAGGGAGCCTATAACTTTTCCATAAAGGATGCCGTTGTAACTCAATTTTCGGATATCATCGACATTGGCAGCTTGAAGGGCGGGTTTAAAAATGAGAGGCATTAATAGATCGTTTACAAGACTGGTCACAAATTCGTTGAGTTTTCCCCCGATAATCACTGCAATGGCAAGACCAATGACGCCGTATTCTTTGAGAAAACCTAAAAATTCTTTAAACATCTGTTCTCCATAAACTCGAAAATAGGCTACCGGATTGGCTCATTCAGTCAATTATGGAAAAAAATGCTCGTAACAAATACTGACTAAATAGAGACGAAGGATTCATGACAGAGAGATGCCAAATTGATAGAGCGACGCTATGATTTCTCAAGATCTCGATGAAGCCAAACGCATTTTGCTCTCGGAGGGCGTCGTCGCTATTCCGACCGAAACCGTTTACGGTTTAGCAGCTTCGATTCGAAGTTCTCAGGGTCTCGAAAAAATATTTAAACTTAAAGAGAGACCGCTCTTTGATCCCCTTATCGTTCATATTCATGATCTTTCTCAAAAGGATGAAGTCGTTTCTGAATGGCCTGTGATTGCCGAAATTTTGGCGACCGAATTTTGGCCGGGTCCTCTCACTATCATTTTATCTAAATCTACGAATCTGAACCCTCTCATTACCGCGGGACTTTCTACCGTGGCTCTTCGAATGCCCCTTCACCCCGTCGCGCAAAAACTTCTTCGCGAAGTGAATGTTCCACTTGCTGCGCCAAGTGCAAATAAATTTGGAAAAGTGAGTCCTACTTTGGCAAGACATGTGGAAGAAGAGTTTGGAGAGGAGCTTTTTGTTCTGGATGGGGGGCCGTCGGAGTTTGGCTTGGAGTCAACGGTCGTTCGAATTAACCATGATCAAATCGAAATTCTTCGTCCTGGAATGATTACAAAAGAAAAAATCCAAGATGTTTTTATGAAAGAAAAATTAAAGGTGAATATTGTGAGGGCCTCGAGCTTGGCTTCGCCTGGTAATTTAGAAACTCATTACCAACCCAAGATTCCACTCGCTATTCTTTCTGAAGACACCGATTTGGTGACGAAGCTCAAAGGGAAAAAAACCGTTGAATTTATTTTATCGCCTGATCCTTTAATCACTGCACGAACGCTCTATGCTTCTCTTCGCGAGCTTTCGGAATCAGGCGCTGAGTTGATTTTCGTCCGCCGGTTGGCCGCTCAAAATGGCGGTGCCTGGGAAGCCATATGGGATAGGCTCAATAGGGCAGCCAGTCTAAAATAATAGGGGCGAAGAGCGTCGCTCATTGACTGATTTATAGAACCCCTTAATGTGAGTTATTCACTATGTTCGTCTTTGCTCATTCAGAAAACTAGCCAGATAGAGGAAAATTTTTTATGGATCAAATTTTAATTTCGGGAGCGGATGGCTATCTCGGTTTTCGTTTGGCGCAGAAGTATTTAGCAGAAACAACAGATGATCTTATGCTTTGGGTGAGAGCTCGAAGCCAAGAGGAATTTGACCGAAAGAGATTCGAAATGTCTCGAAAACTTCCGAAGAGCGGAAGACGAATCCACTTTACTTCTGGCGTTCTCACGGAGGGCGAGCCGTTCTCAGATGTGAGTCCACGATCTATAAAAAAAATTATTCATGCTGCGGAAATAAATCGATTTGATGTTTCCGAAGTAGACGCAAATGAAGTGAATTTAAAGGGATCCCAAAAACTTTTTACATTTGCGAGGCTCTGCTCAAATCTGGAAACTCTGGCCTATGTTTCAACTCTTTATACGTCTGGGCTCAAAGCGGGGGTGATTGAAGAACTGCCTTTTGATTCGCAATCAGGTTTTTCAAATCATTATGAGAGGTCGAAATGGGAGGCAGAGAATAGTTTAATTTCTGAATTTAATGATCTTCCGTGGCAAATTCACCGCGTCTCCACAGTGATCTCAGATGATGATTCGGGAGGTGTCACTCACTATCATGCGATTCATCATACGTTAAAACTTTTCTACTACGGTCTTTTGCCGTCAATGCCAGGTGAAAAAACGACACCTCTCTATTTCGTAACAGGGCAGTTTGCAACACAGGCGATCTTCAATCTGATCAAAAACGGCGAAAACCATAAATTTTTTAATATTGCGCATCAAGCTTCGGATTCCTTGTCTCTGGAAGAATTTATTCATTTAGGATTTGAGGTTTTCGAGAAGCATCCGGATTTTAAATCTCGAAAAGTGAGTAACCCTCTCTTTGTCGATTACGAAGCTTTCAAACGACTCTTTGAAGTTGTGCAAGGAATGGGCGGCGAAGTGATGAGCCAAGCCCTTGCAACGATCATGCCGATTGCAAAGCAGCTCTTTGTGAACAAAAAAGTTAAGAATGATAATACAATCGTCGGAATGGAATCAGAATATAAAACTCCCAACACCCGAGAACTTTTAACGCGAGTGACGGAAAATCTCATTCAAACAAACTGGGGAAATGATTCTGAAAAAAAGGGAACAGCCCATTAAGTCTGCGACAAATGTAAGCACCGTCACGACGTTTTCGTTTGTTAATGCTGCTCTTAAGTCTTTGAGATCTCCTATCTAAATATCGACGCATTCCGTCAAGCTGCTTAGCCGTCTTACCCTTGTGTGG
>JAQBPA010000163.1 GCA_028287765.1 Bacteriovoracaceae bacterium | reverse complement strand
GATGCTGATAAAGACCTCGCCAACTTTGAAAAGCATGGAATCGATTTCTTCACCGCCGCATTAGCGTTTCGGGATCCAAGCCGAATCATTGCTGTCGATGAAGGACATAGTAAGTCCGAACCTAGGTACTTTTGCATAGGAAAAGTTGGCCGAGAGATCGTTACTGTACGATTCACAAATCGCGGACAAAAAATACGAATAATTGGTGCTGGATTCTGGAGAAAAGGAAGGAAGCTTTATGAAGAAGAAACAAAATAGACATGATCAAGACGAGCCCTTGGGAAAGTTAACTCGCATCAAGGATTTCCTCCCTCCACCGGATGAACTTTTTCCTGAAAAGGAACTAGCAAAGATCACCATTGCTTTGGATCAAGAAACGATAAGTTTTTTCAAACAGAAGGCTTCCAAGTTCGGCTTGAAATATCAGAGGATGATTCGCGAGGTCCTGAAGGGATATGCCAAGCGGTACCGGTAAACCAACCCTTTTGATTTCCAACCTGATCGAGGAGTACCAACGCGGGAATCGGGGTCAGACCAATTCTCAAGGCGAGAGTTTGATCTAAACAAACGACCATTGGGGTTTGTGGCCGGCCGTCGGTTTTTATTCGTGGTTGACCGTCGGTTGCCACATCTTTCAACCGCCCACCAATAGGAAAAAGATGTTCTGCTGAGCTTCACAGACATGATTTTTATTTGGCCGGGATTTTGAAAAACTTACTAAGTCGAAAGTCCTGCTTTCGACTTACATCGCTGGCCGTGTAAGGGCAGATAAGTATCCTCTCTTCGTCAGAGATCAGGACTATCGAGGGATGCTGGGCGCGAATCATAGGATTGAACTGATCGCGAATGGCTACTGCAAAGAAACAAAGCAAAATGATGCGTGCATGGGGCATTAATGCTTACAGAGAACCCATGCAATTTATGGGGCTTCGTGTGCCGAAGCCTGAGCCCACTGACATTTTGATTCGAATGCACGGAGCCGAAGTAGGAGATTGGGATGATCTTGTGCGCGAAGGCGAGTGGCCGATGGAGCGACCTTTTCCACTCGTCCTCGGACTTGCAGGAGCGGGAAGAATTGCCGCGCTTGGAAAAGAAATAACTAACTTTGCTCTAGGCGACTCTGTCTATGTCTATAATTATCCCATGAAACACGAAGGCTGTCGTTCACCTGATCACAACGGTGCTTGGGCAGAATATATGCTCGTTCCAGAATCCTATGTTGCTCGCGCTCCTCGTTCTCTTGAACTTTCGAAAGCGGGTGCATTTCCCATTGTCGGACTCACTGCGCATGAAGCTCTCACAGATGTTCTCAAAGTGAAAGCAGGCGAAGTCCTTCTGATCACTGCTGCTTCAGGCGGAGTGGGTCACCTCGCCACTCAAATTGCCAAGCGCTTAGACGCTCACGTTATCGGAACAACGGGACCTCGGGATTTAGAATTCGTGCGTTCTCTCGGAGCTGAAATGGTGGTCGATTACAAGAATCAGAATGTAGTCGAAGAAATTCGCAGTAAATATCCGAAGGGGATCGATAAGATTCTGAACGGAGTAGATGACGAGAGCACCGCGAACGAAATCGCTCAGCTGCTGCATCCGGGCGGAATGATGGTTGATCTTCCGGGTGCAGCAACGATGGATATTCCTGGCGTTAGCCTCATCAACAACTATGTCGTGAAATCGGATGCCGCTCGACTCACTCGTCTCGCTCATCTGTTCGATGAAGGACAAATCAAATTAGAAATTCAAGAGACGTTCAATTTTGAACGCGCACCCGACGCGTTGAAGCGCGTCTTACAAAAACATGTCCGCGGTAAGATTGAATTTAAGATCGCCTAATCGCGAAGTTGAAAAAAAAGGAAAAACGAGATGCAGTTAAAACAAAAAGAATTTCAAGACTCTTCTCAAACTTTACGTACTCCTTATGATGGCTTTGATCTTTTATCTCTCGATGGAGCCTGGCGTGCAGGAAGAGCTGGAAATCGAATGAACGACATCAATCCTTATACCGGCGAAGTCTTAGTCGAGATTCCACTTTGCAGTAAGGAAGATGTCGACGACGCGTATTACGCAGCAGAACGAGCACAAAATCAGTGGGCTAACGCGCTTCCACAAGAGCGGCGAGATGTTCTCGAGCGCGCGGCCCAAATTGTCATTGATCGCAAAGAGGAGATCATCGATTGGCTGATTAAAGAATCCGGAAGCACACGCATCAAAGCAAATTGGGAATGGGAACTTGTGCATTTCGGAATGCTCGAAGCAGCAAGTTTTCCATTTCACGTCAAGAGTCAGATCTTGCCATCATCCATTCCTGGCAAAGAGAGCAGAGTTTATCGACAACCTGTCGGCGTCGTTGGTGTGATTAGTCCGTGGAATTTTCCGCTCTATCTCTCCAATCGATCCGTCGCACCTGCGCTTGCACTCGGTGATGCGGTGGTTCTGAAGCCGGCTTCGGATACACCCATTTGCGGCGGATTATTGCTCGCCAAAATTTTTGAAGAGGCGGGCCTTCCCTCGGGAGTTCTGAATGTCGTTGTTGGTTCGGGTGGCGAGATTGGCGACGCATTCGTCGATCATCCAGTGCCGCGCGTTCTCTCTTTCACAGGAAGCACGCCGGTCGGCCGCCACATTGGCGAACATTCAGGACGTATGGTGAAGCGTGTTTGTCTCGAACTCGGCGGAAATAATCCTTTTGTTGTTTTGAAAGATGCTGATCTTGATCGCGCTGTCGAAGCCGCCGTACACGGAAAATTCATGCATCAAGGACAAGTTTGTATGGCGATCAATCGCATTCTAGTCGACGAATCTAAATATGATGATTTTCTTGAGCTCTTCACGAAAGCCGTTAAAAAACTTAAAGTCGGAAACCCTCATGATTCCGAAACCCTCATCGGCCCGCTCATCAATCGCTCGCAACTTGAAAAAATTGAAAAGTTGGTGGACGCCACTCTAGCACGAGGTGCCAGCGCGGTACTTCGAGGCCAAGCGAAAGGACTCGTGCTACCGCCGATTATTCTTGCGGATGTGACGAACGATATGCCAGCGGCGAAGGAGGAGATCTTCGGTCCAGTCGCGTCAATGCTACGCTTTGATGGCGAAGAAGAAGCGTTGCGGATTGCGAACGATACCGAGTATGGACTTTCGAGTGCTGTCTTCACAAAGGACATCGAGCGCGGAGTTAGGTTTGCAAAAAAAATTCAGGCAGGAATGACCCATGTGAATGACTCGCCTGTCCAAGATGAACCTCACACGGCGTTTGGCGGTGAAAAAGCTTCGGGCATCGGCCGCTTTGGAGGCGAGTGGGCGATAAGAGAATTTACGACCGATCACTGGATTAGTGTCCAAGAAAAACCGAGGTTTTATTTTTAAACATTCGAGAGGACGCGGCCCATCGGGCGAGTCGCGGTTTGATTTGAACAAACGACCTTCGGGTTATGAGTCTTGAACCTATAAAATCGTAATGACGTGAAATAATTACAAAAAGCTAAATAACATCGAGGAGATAAAGTCTCTTTGAATCTCGATATTCTTAGGTTGAGTTCGGTACTTTTCTGTAGCTTGTAACAGATCTGTAACAGGTTTTAATATACAAAAACGTATACGTTTTGTATACGTTTTGAACGTGAAAAAACAATTATTCAAGACTCCGGAAGAAATGAATCAAAGAGAGCCAAGGCAGTTAATATCAGCAAGAATATCTTGCCATTCAAAGAAAGCGCTAACGATAGCGGCAAAAAAGGCAAAGTTACCTTTATCCGTTCTTATAGCAAATATTATGGATGATTATGCGAATTGGCTTAAGAGCCAGGAGCAATAATTGTCAAAAATAAGCAAATTTCAAGCTCCTCCACCCGTTAGTGAATCTGATTTTGAAGACCTATGCTTAGCAATTTTTAGGGCCGACTGGAAAGATCCACAAGCCAAACTTCATGGACGACGAGGTCAAAGACAGGACGGAGTAGATATATATAGCGTCCAATTAAAGGATCAGTATGGAGTGCAGTGCAAAAAAGTCGATCACAGTTCTGGCAAATTGAATACTGATGATATGGATGAAGAAATCGCAAAAGCCAAAAACTTTCGCCCAGAACTTAAACATTTTATATTTGCTACGACCGCAAAACGAAATGTCGCCACTCAAGCATATGCAAGAAAGCTTACACTGGCTCGCCAGAAGAAAAATCTTTTCTCGATAGATGTCATGGGATGGGAGGACCTTGTTGAGAAATTAAACAAGCATCCTGAAGTCTTTAAGGATCAATACCCAGAATATTTCTGGTCAGAAACTAAACCAATCAAACCAGAAGATATTGAAAATTTAGCCAAAAGAGAGGCCTTCGATGCTGCTTTAGATGGGATTAGAGATTTACTTACGCAAGGTAAATATAAAACTGCTCAAGAACTCCTTCAAAAATTAAAAAGTCGAATTTGGAATTCCTGCGACAATCGGATCAAATTTCGACTACTTACCAATCTTGCAGTTTCCCAACTACAATCTCTTAACATTCAAGTTGCAGCAAATTTGTTTATTGAGGCACACCAGTACAATTCAGAAGATGAAAAAGCCAACTTAAATTTAGGCAGAGCATATGCTCTGCTAGAGAACAAAGAAAAAGCACAGACTATTCTTAATCAGTTACTTGTCCGAAATCCTGCCAATGATGAAGCACGAGCAATGCTAATATCTTTTCAAAGCGTCAGTTCTTATGAAGAAGCGCTTACCTTGGTACCACTCGAATTTCGGCATTTGCCTACTACGGCACGAGCCCTCTCAAAAGTGGCGGTAGATTTTAATCAGATCGACACCGCCCTGCAATGGCTCGAAAATTCGAGGAAGGCACTATCGCACGATCCTTTGTTTAATGCAGAATATGCCAATCTTGTTGCACATCGAATTTTGCAGAAACATGGACGGTTCTCGGATGGATACAAAACACCAAAACTGCGGGATGAGTTAAAACAAGCAGAAATTGTCTTATCCGAAGCATTAAAGCTTCTAGGAAATTCTGATTTTTTTGATGTGAAGGCGCATGTCTTAGGAAATCGCGCCATTCTTCGACGCTTGTTAGGCGATCTTCCCGAAGCTTGGGCCGATATAGAATTGGCGGCGTCTTTGTCGCCCCAAGACATTAGATTCCAAGAATTGAAGGCAGAAATTCAATTTACACGCGAAGACTATTTAGCCGCTGAAGACACTCTACTTAAAATTATTAATAAAGATCCTACTATTGAAGCTAGGTTCTTACTTTGTGAAGTACAAAAGCGCCTAGGGAAAATTGATCTAGCGGAAAAAAGTTTGCGTGAAATTATCGATTTAAATGGATCCAAAAATTCACTGCATGATGCTTCAGTTTTACTTTGTGATTTATTAATTCAAAATTCAAATATTCCAGCGGCTGCACAAGAGCTCCGAAAATGGGAAAATGAAAGAGATAGTGAAATTGCAGCCCTTACTCTGCATGCACGAATTGAGAAAATTAAAGGAAACTCTGCGGAGGCAACCTCCTACCTTCAACAGGCTATTAGTAAAGTCAAACAAACGGAATCTCATTCAGATCTTTTAAATCTAGCAGGAGAACTGGTTGATAATAAAAATTACGATGCGGCTATTGAATTACTTGAATCGATTCAGAAGAAAATTCCTCTTGGGAGCTCATCAATTTACTTATTGAAAGCCTACTATTTTCATCATGACTATAAAAAGGCTTTAGCTCTTTGCGAAGAGTTAAATCCAAATCTGACAAATAAAATTCTATCTCATTTGGAAATAGATATTCATGAAGATCTGCGCAATTTAAAGAAAGCGGAAACTACTCTTCGAAAATACTTATCAACAAATTCTAGCGATTCCTTTGGCTGGATTAGACTTGCTGCAGTTCTTTTCAGGACTAAAGGCTCCAAAGAGGCAATCGAAATATTAGACTCTAAAGTGAACTTTAAAGATCTAGATGAAAAACAGATATTTTCATTTACTGATCTTCTGAAGCTCTGCAATCGAGGCGATCAGGCATTAGAGATTTTGTATAACTTACAACGAGAAAATGCTGGAAATGCTGAAGCAAAAAAGAAATTAGTTTATTTATTCTACACAAAAAGTGTCAATCCTCCTGTCGAAGTTAATATGGTTGGATTGAACTGTGCTGTGCAATTAGAACACGATGATGAATGCAAATGGTACATTATTGATGCGGTTAAAAGAAATCGTCCTCTTGCCGGCGAATTGAATCCGGACAATGTCCTTGCTAAAAAACTAATAGGTAAAAAAATAGGAGATGAGATTCTTGTTAGAGAAGATGCATTTGGCTCAGTATCAGGCAAGATTTTAAAAATCGAGGATAAATATGTTCACGTTTTTAGAAGCATTCAGGAAAACTATGGACTTCAGTTTCCTGATGATACCGATATTCGAAAAATTAAACTGAAAGGAAAGATTTCTGAGCAAGGCGTCCCAGAAGAAATTGAAAGGATAATACTAAATTCTGCAGAAAAGAGAGCCGAAGCTATCAAGGAAATCCTGGCTTTATACCGGAAAGGAAATTTTACAATTGGCGCTTTTGCAAAGTGTCTTCGCATAACAGAAATTGAAGCTCGAGAGATAATCATTGGCGATCAACATACAAATTTAATTTCTAGTACTGGTTCAGAAGAAGTGTTGAACAACGCCAAAAGTAATCTGGCAGCTTTAGAAACTTCTGTAGTGTTGGACGTCACGTCTCTACTTACGGCCTTTCACCTTGGCATTCTTGAAGATCTCGAAAAATCTGGGTGGACATTAATTTGTGCTCAATCAACTTTAGATTTAATTCATTCGACGATTCTTAGCCGTAAAATTTATGAAAAAGATGGCCTCCTATCCCTTTCCCCAATTGACGGTAAAGTCTCTGGTACATTTTTATCTAGTGAAATCATTCAGGAGCATTTGAATAGTTTAAAAAAACTGCATGAATGGATACTTAAGAATTGTCAGATTCAAGCCATCCATCCTGAGGCAAAAAAAGATCGAGATCGACTTGAAGACATTTTAGGCTCAAGCGCCAGTGATAGTCTTGTAATCGCTCGAGACAATAACACAATTTTATATTCCGACGACGGAATACTACGCAACATAGCAAAAACTGAATTTAAAGTGGAAGGGTGTTGGACAGATGCCTACCTGGAATATCTTCGATCTAAGAATTTAATTTCTTCAGATAAAATTGCGAAAGCCAAGGCATTGTTAATAAGTATAAAGCACGTTTCTATAAAATTTGATGATGCTCTCCTCATATCTTCCGCTTCCGCATCCTCGTTTCTTATCCAAGAACCTTTCATCAAAAATGCTGGGATGCTTTCTGATTCAGGACTGCCACTAAATGCAATATGTGAAGTCATAGCGAATTTTATGATAAAAATAGATGACTTCGTTTTACCTGAGCATAAAAAGGAAATTCTAGTTCACCACTTACTATCAATAGCGACTTTGGTTAAACCTACTGACAAAATCTTACATACAGTAAATCTTCGTTTAGCTACTAAATTGAAGCTACTTCCGATTCAATTGATACGACTTCAAAATATTCTTTACACTTGGCGCAAGTCCCATATTTTAAGATAAAGACAATTTTGCTTGAATTGAAAGAAACTAGGCGCCAATCCCACCCATTAATTTAGCAATAGACAACTGCAGTTCGTTTGCTTGCTTCATTATTATTTCAGGTTCTCCTATCGAGCCAGGCAACTGAAGTTCATGTAGGCCTCTGCCAAAGAAAGTAAGTGTTTTGGATGCAAGGACATGGAAACCTGGAATTTCTGCAATAAATTCCTTTCCATTCCATCGGTCTTGTAAGATCCCTGAAAATACTTCATTTGAAATTGGCAATTTACAGTTTGGGTTGTGAAACAGTGAAAGCCCCTGACTCCAGTCTTCTTGGAAATTAGGGTCTCCAACTTGATACAAAAATCCTAACGGTTCAGATGCATTTGGGTTGGGTCTATAGCATGTTCCAAATCGAATCATGATAATGTCTTTGATCCCTTGTTTTGCTAGATAACCCATTCTATTAAATTTAGCGATGGTTCCGCTATTACTAAAAATAACAGCGCTAATATTTTGAGCGTCTTGATATTCAAAAAAGTTTGAATGAATTTTTTTCTCGCCATCGACATGAAATTCTAAATGTTTAGTTTCGATTTGAAGTTGACCATTTTTATCGAATTCAAAAACTTGATCTTTTCCATACAAAAATTTCGATAATATGGCGTCGGCAAATCCCAGAGCATCCTCAGCATGAAAAGGTTCGACTCCGAATATAAGTGGCTTTCCGCTCATTTGTGGCAGTTCCCAATATTTCCTTTTAAGTTTTGAAAATAAGGCGCTTCCAAAACGAATTGGATAAATATGATCTTGTTTATGCAAAAATATATTTTCCGGAGATTCATTTGGATCCGAAGAATTAGAATCTCGAAAGCCTGTCGTTACCGCTTCAACGCCCACGTCATATTTGCCCTTTTTTATAATAAAATCCGGACGATCAAATGATCTGTCGATGTCGAAACCCATGGAAAGTAAGGTTTGATGTAGATATAATTCCCAAATTCTAGAATCAAAGCCCGTACTTTGAAATTGTTCTAAAAAATTACCATCAATATCTGTAAATTTTTTATAACACTCATCCAGCATCGCACGAGCCGGCGCATGCGCTTTGCTTGTCATAATAAACCTAAAATTTGGATGAAGTTTTTGCGGTTCTACAATTATTGAAAATAGAGAATTGTGAATTTGTTTAGCTGTCATCGTATGCCACCCATATATTATGATGCATCAGATTGTTTGGAATCTCACGCCGATCCTTCAAAATATTCTCCGGAAAAATGCCTCTAATCGGTACCGGGAGACGTTATGTCAACTTGTGGTGCGGTGAGTTTGTGGGAGCTCAGGAGTTTTAAACTTTTGAAATGAAGGGTTTTGTAAAATAAATTTCTAAGTTTTCGTAATACTTAAAACTACTCTAAAACCGACATCGCGGTTCGATTGCATGAAAAAAGAGCGCCAGGTTCTAACCAGCGATTGACTCTTGGCATGGTGATTATAATTGCAATTTTTGTGCCTCATCCCTGGAAAGATCAAAAGGTAAAGTGGAGGCAATATTCGCCGGATTGGGAAAATCCGGACCGGAAATTAGACAGCTAGTTTACATAACGTCTCCCGGTACCGTCTCGTCTTTTTTGATCTACCAGAAAATGTCCTAACGCCAACATCGCCGATGTTTTTCCACTATTATTTGCACCAACAAAGAGCGTCGTTTCATCATCGAGCTCAACATGAACCGATTTCAATTTTCTAAAGTTTTGAATTTCAATGAAGTTAATACGCATTTAGTCCGCTCCACTACAAAACATACCGATAATGTTCTTTGGATTTTTTTGTTTTTCCGATTCGGCAGACAAACAAGAATTCCATTAAAATAAATAAACTATGTTTATATTACTAGCAGGACGGAAGAGACGCGCTGCATAAAATATAAACCAATATCATTTCCATTCTCATGCAGGGAATCAACGCCCCCGTCGGCGAACCATGCTAAATTATTTATGTGCAGATAATCTTCCAAGCGGCTCTCGGAATTGGCATCTTGTCTCTTGCCTTTGCATTTCCAAAAAACCTTCCACTAACCCAGGAGGCAAATGCAGTTATAGAACAGACTTTACCCCCAATCTTTTTAAATGATCTGCCCGTACCAATAAAATCATCAATATTCGCGGAATTAAACGTCTCTTCAGTCGAAGTTAATAACGTGATCATTCTCCCAATAAGCACGCTTTCACTAAGAAAAGAAAAATATGACAACAATAAAGCATCTATCGAATATCTTAGTAGGATCGGTTTACTTAAATCATTTTCAAAAGATTCTTCCAACAAGATCAAAGATTGGGGCTCGCTTGAAAACCAGCCTTACCAGTTTTTCGTTCTGAAAGATTTCAAATCCAGAGACTCTAAAGCGATAAAACAACAAGCTAACAAGCTCGTCCTGGAAGAATTAAAAAGAACCAGAAGCACTAACACGAGAATTCCTAGAGTTCCGTGGTGGCTACTTTATTCTTTGTTCTTTTTGATAGGCGTATTTTTTAATTTTATAATTGTATTTTGGTATGAAGTTTCCAGAAACTCTAAGCAAAAGCTTCGGTGGAAATTGAATATCTATATACGTTGGCTCTTTTTCATACTCTCGTGGAGTGTCGGAACGTTTTTCATTCTTAATTTGTCAGATATCCAAGCTGACTATGATTTGTCCTTAATAGTAAAGGCATTCGCAGGCGTTTGGGCGTTTCATCAACCTTTTTTTAAATTCTGACATCTAGATTTAATTTGCATTATAAAGTCGGTTGTTAGTCGTTTTCTGGTAAATCGAAATCTAAAAACTCTCAAGGATGTACATGCATTCTCTAGCTGCTCAGTATCTTTACCTGCTCGATGCGATTTCAACGGTAATTCAATTCCAAATGGCGGCGGCGTTCATGCCTATTCTTCGATGTCCGCAACCCAGTGCACTAGCATAAGTGAGCTGAGAATATGCAGTAATGGCACCCTCTCGGGCTCTTATCCTTATTCATATTGCGTTGATGGATCAGGTTATCAATATTAATTAGGAATTGAACTGAGCCCACACAACAGCGGCGAATTTACAAATTCAATTTCCCTAACTTTCAGCTGGCTGCACGACTTTCTAGGCAGTCACTTTTTAAAAAAATCCGGCTGCACAGATCGATCATGCAGCCAAAATGCAGCCCCCTAGCTGACTTCACGCGACTTTGCGCAATCTTGAGAAATCCTACGATAAGCAGTAGCTCATCACACTTTTCCTGAATGGTTTTGGTTATTTATTTATGGTTCTGAGGGTTTGTCGTGAGGCCAATGTGGACCCAGCGTTTTAAGTCTCCTATTTATATGCATATGGCCGCTCACTTCGCTCGGTACCGTCCTTGAATTTCCACTAGTTTTTGGACTTCGCCGACATTTTGACCCCTACCCGCCTTATCTAAACTGGCATAAGAATTGCATCTTTTTGATCCAGAGAAAGGGCTTTGCGATGCTTCGAAAAAGGATCATAAATTTCACCTTTGCCATTTTCTTTTTTCAGAGTGCTTCTGTCTTTTCCGCGCCTACCACTGAACCTAAAAAAAAATCCACTCTTGCTGACTTGGATGCTTATATTGATCGATATCAAAATTTCACTGAATTTCTAGATGATGCTACAGGTCTCCAAGCTTATCGCGACCTTCTAAAAAGTTATATGGGATATGACGAGAGCTTTGATCCAATTTTTAAAGCTACCGTCGAACAAATGAAAGTCCTCAATCTAAAAATCCCCGAGTTTGACTCAAGAATTTGGAAAAACTCAGCTCAATTGGAAGCAGCGATTATCATTGAAGGCTCTCGCTCGCAACGCTCAGGAATCGAAACCGACCGCTCCGTTCTGGAACAAGGTCTTACGGATTCTCGCGATTTTTACTTTAAAAATGCGAAGGCAATTATCGAATTGCCGGGTATTGATAAAAAGAAAACACTCAACGCACTCCAGGACAAAATTATTCGTTCACTCGAAGCTATCGAAAAAAAGTATCCAGAAGAAATTCGAAACGTAAATTCAAATTCCGCTCTAAAGCGCATCAGTCAAGATGCCGGAAAGCGCCTTCAACGCCAAAATTATTTGAATGAAGTGAAAGCCTTGAGTCAGTTGAATACAGATTTAAAAACCTTCACCTCCGTACTTCGCTACCGACTTCTACAAAGTGAGCAATGGCTCGACACTTATCGTAGAAACTTTGCCGAAGACTCGCTCGCCGCTCTTCGATCACTAGATACCTTCGAGAGTTCCGAAATGAATGTCGACGATGTGCTTAAAACGGAATTCGACAGTTTGAATCCAAAAATTCCAGCGCTCATTAAAAATACTGACCGGCTTTATCTCAAAGCCGAAGAAAATTGGAACCGACTTCAGGAAGCAAAAAAGAAGATTAATCAACTTCTTACGCCTCGCGAGCCTCCAGAACTTGTGCAGGAACTTCAGCAAATTGAGGCGCGCAATCCAGGCTTTAATCCATATCAAGCGCGCCAGTTACTAGGAGAGCGTGGAAAACGCCTACTCCAAGAATTCAGCAAACAGCGTCTTGAGATTTATCTGAAGAAACAAGAAATCTTGAAATTAGCACATGATCAATCACTTTACCGTCTCCCGGTTGTCGAGGATCATGAAAAAATAATGATCGAGTTACGTCGGCAAAGTTCAGATGCCTTCACCCTCAGACCTATGCACGCAATTCATGCGGCTTTCGCGGGTCGAAAAACAAAAGAATGTGTTGGAGGGGGAGACGCCTGCGCTCTTACACCTCGTCGCTGGGCACTCTCAGCCCTTGAAGGAGTGAGAACATATGCTGCGGAAAAAGCAGAAGATTTCGATGGCACCCTGAAGCTAGTGAAAGTTCGCACATCAGATGATTCAGAACAATTTTATGAGGCGGTTGATATGATGATTAATTCGGTAGCCTCTACGATCGAAATCCGTTCGGCGCTTACTGGCCAATCAGCAAAGTATCCTCTCTTCGATGCAATTCTCGACAGACTCACTCTTCTTTCCGGCTCGATTGGCTTTGTTGCCGGGGACGGTCAAGCTATCAGCCAGAACACGGGGCTTGCCAAAGTCTATTCGCAATCTCCCGCGGTAGTGGCGGCTACAAAACTCAGTGATACTTCTAAGCTCGAACCCACCGATCGCGACCTATCTGTAAAAATCAATAAAGAATTTCCAAGTGCTCCTTATGGATACAATCTCGGCGGGATGATATTCGAAGGTATGCCGGGAGACGGAGGCATGCGTTTCGTGCTCAGACCGCGTGATCGGAGACCAAAGTACGCGCTCAAAGAACTTGAAGGAATGCTTCTCGCAGATTTTATCTCGACGAGAAGTGTCGCTCAATCTCATGCGTGGAGCCTTGCAGTAGAAAATGATATTAAACTGAAGTCGCTATCCGAATATCAGAGTTTAAATTTCGATTCTGAAACTTTGCGGGAAGCGCTTCGAGCTCTTGCAAATAATCCAAACTCATTAAAGCGTAGTTCTATGTTTACATTTCTTGGTTCGGATCAAGCTAAACAAATCGATCCAGCGATTGTTCGAGATATTCTAACGCTTGACGTGCTCAGGAAAGCTGCAACGGACCTCAACAGTGCTTCGCAATTTTACAATTTCTTAGCATCGGACGTCGCTAAGTACGTTGACAAGGACGCCTTGATCGGAGCGCTTACTGAAGCTGCGACCTTCGTGGATCCGAAGATGGCGTCTTCGCACCCTTCGCTTAATATTCGTGAGAGAATTGCTCAATGCCTCAAAGGCGCGCCAGGAAGAAACCTCGACCCATCGATCACGGCTCAAGTTCTCTATGCTATTGCCGCTAGTCCACATCAATCCGTGAGAGACTTGCTCCAGATGCTGTTTGCTTTTGAACCCCTCCGAAATTCCAAAGTTCTTACTCATGCCCTTCAAACTGCGGCCACGCGATTAAAGGAAGGCGTGAATGCATTGAAGGAAAGTTTAGATGCGGAATATTCGGATCAGAGAAGTGAAATTTTAGCTTTCTTTAGATTAGTCTTTTGGACGTCGGATCTTCTCAAACGAGAAGAGATTGCCGGAATTGTTCGACAAACGTTTTCTTTAGATACACTCAAAACGATAGCTACCGCTGCGGATCCCGATCTTCGAAGTCATCTTTATTCGTTCCTTGGTTCTCGCAAGAATTCTCTGAGCAAGCCGCTCGAAGTGGAGTTTTTGGAATGGCTCGCAACTAGTCCCAAATGGAAAAACGATCGAAAATCGAATTGGCGTAGTATCGATCGCCTTTCGGAAAAGTTGGTAGGCAATTTAGGAAACTCCGATAAGCGCGAAAGCCGAGCGATTAAAAACTTACTTGGTAAATGGATACCTGATCTTTATAGCAGAAATACTGATCTTAAGGTGGCCATGAAAATTGCTTATGAAAATCCGTATGCGAGGTCATACGTTAAAAAACTCCAACGATGGGCCCTAGAGCACCATATTCGAGACCTCGATATGATCGGTCTCAATTCCGAATCTTCAACCGGGGGCTTCAAAGACGGCGGCAATATATTTTCGAATTGTTTTCGGTCACTCATGGATCTCATTTTGTCGCAATGACAGAAAAAAGGTAAAGCCAAGCCCGATACAGTATTAAATCGCCGGAGCCCGTCTAAGATAAAAATTCTTATAAGCACCTGATAAAGAATCCCCATTTTTGAACCGATCTTTTTTAAATTTTTTGATTGTCGAATCTTCTGGCAAACGTAGTCTATATAGAAATCGAAATCGGGGTCAGACCAATTCTCGAGTCGAATTGCCAAAATTAAAAAGCCCCGGAAATGGCGGAAAGGCCTCTAGGGACCCCGCGACTCGCTAACCAGCGGTGCAACGGATTTTAAATAAACTTTCGTACGATTCCGGGGTCAGAGCAATTTTCGTACAGCTGGATGCGTAGGGCTGAAGGGGGTTAAATAGCAATTCTGATATAGTAAAAGAGTATGGCAAGTGATTGCAGAGCAGGCATTTTTTTCATTTTAGTCGTTTTATTTTTAACACCTGTGATTTCTTCCGAAAAGAGCTCCGCTAGATTGAACGCGGTCCAATGCCAAACACAATTGCAAGAACTCCTCTTGAATTCGCCTCCGTTAAATCTCCAAGCAATGCCTGCTCAGACCAGAGAATTGCTGGATGACCTTTTGTCCGACGGTCTTAAAGGTAAGCTCATCAACATTGATGTCCAGAATTTTAATTATTCTGGTTATTACTTTCTAATAAATCAGCTTCCATCAACGCCTCGATTGCAGTCTAAATTCTTATTTTTAAGAGACTCAGATGCGTTAGAAGAAGTTAGCAAGGCGAAGCGTAATGCGCCAATTGCAGTTTTTTTAGAAAGTGCAACCCTTTTAGAAGGGGGAATGGCCACGAAAGAGCATGATGTCGCTCGGTCAATCGCAATGCAATTTAAAGCAGATTCGAAGGAATGCATGATTTTAACTCCGTATTCTGATTTTTTTCGTTTGAAACACGAAGCCGCTCACCTGTCTGACAACCAAACTGGCATTCTAGGAAAAGTGACTCGTGAAATACAAAGTAAGTTTGCAAACAAACTTTCAGAAAAAGAACAATATACGCTTCAAAACTTTTTAATTGAGCAGCGCGGGTATTTTGCAGAGATGGTTGCTTTAGAATTTAAATACCTTCGAAACGCAGGACCTCAGTTTGTGAATCTTGGGGGACGAATAGTTTCTTTGCCTTTTGCTAGCTTTTACTCAAAACGGAGAGCAGAAATTTTAAAGTCGTTTCAAGACTATTACGCATCTAGAATGGAAAATTTATTGATGCAAATTGAAAAGAAGGACTCTCAACTACTTAATGAGATAAAAGCTTTCATGAGCGACTTTGCCGCAGGCGATCCAAATGTGTTAGACATGAACCTTAGAGACTTATTTCCAAAGTACTTCAAAAAATGAATAAAAAACTTAAATTGAATTAAATATACTGCTGCCGAAATTTATCGGCACGAGGCCAGGGGGAACCAGGGGTCAGACCAATTCTCGAATTCTCAACTCGTATTGCCCAAAAATAAAAAGCCCCGGAAATGTTGGGCATTCCAGGGCTTAGTCATCTTAAAGTGGCATTTCTGCCTCTTTTTGAATTGGTTGCGGGAGTTAGAAACCTCTAACTCCCTGAATTCTATAACACTGAAATACCTTGAGTTGCAAAAAGTTACAATTTAATTATTCATCTTTGAGTGACTGAAACTATAGATGCGAGACCGGACAGCCCAGACGCAAAGGATGTAACCTTAATTATTAAGCATGATTTTTATCGCGCGACACCCATACTTCATATTTATGCCATCAACTGCCTTCCTGCACGGAAACAGTCGGCTAACTAACGTCTTAATTTGAAGTCGCCAAATAGCTGTTCAGATGAACTCGAATAAAGATAAAATTTTCACGTGAAAAGTTTGTTTGTGACGTTACTGCTCTCCTTCGTTTTTTACAGCAGTTACGCCGTAGAAAAAAATCAAGGTATTCTTCCAATCGGAGATGCGCCGAACAAAATCGCGATTGCTGCCAAGTCGGTCGTTTTGTTGATCTTACCAGATCGACCTCAAACCACGGATCTATCCTCTTTGAAAAAGCAAACGGCTTTAAAGAAAAAGGCGAAGACGAAATTTGAAAATGACTTTATCGAACATCAAATTAAATGGTGTGAAAGCGATCATCGTCTGAGCCGGTGTCCGATAAGTTTAGAGTTTATTACCGCAACTGGATTCATGATGCAAAAACGTGATCTCCTCTATACAAATTATCATCCGTTTTTTGAATATGTCAGAAATGTCTTAAATGTTAATCCGAAAGTTGATGAAGACTCTTCCTTAAAAAACAAATTGCTTGGAGCTAAATTTCCCGTTTTTATTTACACAAATGACGGCGAGTTGATTTTCAATCCGTCGAAAGGGTCGGCTACAATAAAAAATCTGTCGCTTGTCGCTGCCTTTGCCGAATCTAAATCAGACATTTCACCGACCTATGATTTTTTGGAACTGAAGCTTTCAAAAGAATTGAAAAATATAGAACCTCTTCAGCCAGGAACGTTTATAGATAAAAATCCCGTCTATTTGATTGGATATTCCATTTCGAATGAACCATCTCAAAACATCAGCCTTCATTTTTCCTCTGGAAAGTATTTAACCTATGATGAAGCGGCAAGTTCTTTGAAACTGAGTAAACTAAATGAACTTTCGAAGGAGTCCGCCAAGATTGCTACTGAAGCTACCTTTTATTTTAGCGGCCCATCAGAATCTGGAATGAGCGGAGGACCCTATCTAAATAAAAATGGAGAAGTGATCGGAATTCATCGTGGTACGCGAGATACGACTGGACATGAACCGCTCTCTATTGGAATTAAAATCCCCTTTGTATTGCAGTTCCCCTATGGTTTGCATGATAAATAACTGGCATTCGTCTTTTAATGTCTAAGGACTTCAAGTTCCTTCTCATATTTTTCAACAAAACTTTTTGGCAAGAAGTATGCCGGGTCAAACCCCAACTTATCTAAAAACGCTGCGACAAAGGGTACGGCATTCTGATTGAAACCAAAAATCGAAAAACCTTCCGCTATGGCTTGTACAATTCTTTCGCGAGAAGAACTGCGAGCCATAATGTCTTCTCCTATATAAAGCGGTGCTTTGGCAGAAAATGTAAACGGAAAATCGATGGACCGCTGATGCTCTCGATAACGATCATTCCAAATTCTTGCAGCTTTCAGCATTTCGACAGGATTCCCAAAATAAATTACGACTTTTTCTGCCCGTTCTCTCCCTTTAGTGTCTCCTGCAAAAAACTTCATATTATCTGCCCCAAATTCTTTCGCCTCTAAAATAAGTCCCTGTAAATCCCTCTTGAGGGTGGCAAAGTCCAAATCCAAATAGATCTTGTAGTGAGGTTCGTTCACCGGCGGTGACGAAGTAAATTCTGTTTGTAAAAATGGTCCACCCATGATCGGATCGATTCTTCCGCGAAACTCTCTTTCTCCAATTAAGCCTTTAATTTTAGAATCGACCAGGTCGCCAGAGGCAGTTGCAGGCGTGATATTAATCGCCTTTGTAACCGTTCGCTTCTGCCCCACTCTTAATCCCATCAAGGCTCCGAGCAGCGCAGAATCAATGTCAGTCGGAAGCTGCTGAGGTTCTAATTCTTCGATTTCCGCAACGGGATTTGCTAGCCAAGTGAAAGCGATTTCCTTCGGATCTTTTGGCCAATTCGAGGAGCCAGTTTGCCAGCCGAATTGATAAAGAAACTCCGATATTCGTTTTATTTTTTTAGGATCAATAGATGAAGAGGCAAGTTTTTCCGCAACACTACTTAGCTGTCGAAACGTTGGCTCAAGTGAAGTTCGCCTTCGATCGTTTTTTTGTAGTTGCAGGGATTCAAAAAAGGGCTGAGCTAAACTGGCCAATTCATCATAACTGATCCATTCGTCGCGCCGATTCTTTTTTTCCATTTCAAGCATGGCCCGAAGACGGTCACGTTCTATCCCATGCTCCTGCATTTGACTCAAGATTGAGTTTCGTCTCAAAATGTGTCCTATTTTAATAAGACTGGCGGGACATTTTTTTTTCTCAACCGCAGAAATCGGAGAGGTGCACAGCAAAATTCCCAGCAAAAACAAAAACCAAGGTGTTCGTTTGAGAGCAATTTGTACACTCGCCGCTTTCATGGTTTTCTCAACATTATGTATTGTCGTTGCCAAACTAAGAATCACGTCCTTTATAGAATATGTACGCAATTTTCGTGCCTATTGAATCCTGCCAAAAGCGAGCTTTTTACGAGGTCTTCGTTGTAAATTGCCCCATTTCCCCCACATGACTGGATTCTTCTGTCGCAGTGAGATTTGGAATGAAGGGTCTGAGTAATTCTCCATTCGATTCAAGCAAAAGATCTTCGGTCCCGCCAAAGGCGGGCAAATAAACCAGCGAGACCGACTCGTCGGGCTCATGACCCGAAGGGAAAATAAAAAACCCCCGCCAATTATAAAACTGACGAGGGTCCAATTGGTTGCGGGGGTTAGAGCTCGCTAACTCCCGATAATTCTTAAACTCGTATAAAACCGAGTTACCTTTAGTTACCATTTTCAACCTGCCTGTCCATCAGTCTTTCCAAATAACTGGATAAGCTGACCTGGCTGAGTTTCAGGAATGGAATAACTGAGCTGTTTCGTGGCTCCTTTTACTCCCACGCCTGCGAGTCTCACATATCGGTCAGTGGTCGACATTCGGCTGTGCCCAACAATCGACATCACTGCAACAAGCGAGACTCCTTGCACAAGCATATTGGTAATGAAAGTTGCACGGAGATCGTGGAACTTAACTTTCGTAATTCCGATTGATTCACAAAAGTCTGCAAGAATCTGAGCTTGAAGACCCGCGTTCCATTCATAGAGTCTTGGAAGCACATAGTCGTCATGCCAAACTTCTTTCTTCGTCATGCCATCAATTAGTGATTCCTCGTATCCGCCTTTGAGTTTCATTTCAGCTAAGAACTTTTTCAAATCCGGACTGACTGGAACTAAACGATTGCGGCCGCTCTTGGTTGGATGAAGACCGTCTTTTGAAGTCCATTGTTTTGAAACGGAAATCATTTCTGTTTCAAAATCAATATCACTCCATCGAAGTGCATACATTTCACCTGACCGCATTCCAGTCTTAAGAGCCATGGCCCAAACTGGATAGAATCGATGTTTTGTTTCTTTCGCATTCTTGAGAAGAATCTCTGCTTCGTTGGAGTTCAAAACTTTTTGCTTCGGCTCCGCTACTTTTACTTTGATTCCTTTGGCTGGATTAAGACTCAAGATACCTTCCTCGACAGCCAGCTCAAAAAGTCTGTGAACTCTACGATGCACATCTCGCTTCAAAGTATCTGATGCACCTGCCATCGTTGCAAAGATAACTTCATGTACATCATTTTTAGTAATGATCGTTAGACTTCGAGAGGACCAATCTTTAGGAATCCATTTTCTGATTCCCAGATCATAGTTCTCAACCGTCTTCTGACGATAAGAAAGCTTCATGCGATTTAAACATTCTGTATGCCAAGTTCCCCACGTCCAAGCCGTTCTCTGGTTTGCGATGTCATCAAGTTCCTTTTTTAATTCGAACTCAATTCTTTTTGCTTTTGTTTCGGATGAAATTCTTTTTTTACGTCGTCCCGTTTGTCGTCCTTGAGAATCTCGACCTTTAACGAAGACTTCGTAGAATTGTTTCTCGTTTTCAAAATATGATTTAATGCTCATGACTAAGCACCCCCTTCTTTTTTTTGGAGAAGGCACTTTAAGTCACAAATTCTGAATCTTAGTCGGCTACCAAGTTTAAAAGCCTGCACCCTTTGCCTGCACACTAGAATGCGAAGTGCATTTGCAGTGATACCAAGATAAGAGGCCGCTTTATTTGTCGGTAGCCACTCGTTGCTCTGATTTTCAAAGAACGGTTGAGTATTCATATCAAATACCCTCCGAACTTTGTCCAGCTTTTGGATTAGCGTCTGACTGAGATTTAACATTCGCCTTTTTAGGACTATTTTTGATCTTTTTAGTCGAGTTGGTACTCTGGGTAGGTCTCGACTTTGAAAATCGATTTTTTGACCGAAACTCGGGGGGTCGACCCTCTGGAAGTCCAAAATTTGAAGCTTTTACGACCTGACGATCTTGAGTTTGGAAGACCTCAATCGCCTCAACGATGATTTGAAGGTCACTGTCCTTAAACTTCAGAACTGCTTCATCGTCTTTTCTGTAACCCGCTCGAGCGTTTAACTTTTTGCTAAGTTTATTAGCTATACGAAAATCGGTAATGAGTACGCGATAATTACCGTTGTCGTCGAATTGCCATATCTCTCCGTGCTTTCCAACGAGAGAAACTTCGTTTGTAAGTTCGTGCTCAACTGTATCCAATCTGCCAATCTGTTTTCTTGAGGGTATCCAAAAGCTCATTGGACACCTCCGTTGTTGTTCTCAGAGTTCTGATAGGGGTTGGGAACAACCGAACAAGTTGAAGTAAGCTCTTTATTCAGCGTCTCATCGTAAGGCGGTACTATTTTTAAAAGACGACTTGATGGAAGTTGATATCTAAACGGATCGGATTTCCCGCCCTTCCCTAATTTTTCAATCCTTCCTAAGAAAACTAAACTCTTAAGAGCATTTCGCTTTCTTCCTGTTTGTCCTTCAACTTGATCTTCCAAAGCTTCACGAGACAACGGAGCGCTCGCTTGAAATAGAACATCTATGATCTGTTTTTCAAGCTCCTTGAATTCTACTTCGCTTTTGCTTTTTCCTTCATCAAATCGACGAGTAACTTCGTCATACACCAGAACGGTTTCGGGTATGTTTTTACCGTATCGTTGAACGCTTGCTAGCGTTCGGTATTTTTCGGATTTCTTTACAAATAATCCTGCATCAACCGTTCCAAAAATAGCGGTTGAGCCAAGAATTGCATCGCCAGTATCGGAGTCTGCTCCACCACCTTTGTTTAAATGATGAACGCACATAACATGACCGCCAATTTGTCGTGCTGCTGCTAACAGTGGCTCAAGAGCGTTCGTTACTTTCGCATAGTCGTTAAGATCATTTACTTTCACCAAACGAAACAAAGTGTCGATGATGATTAATCTAGGCTTAAATTCTTCAGCAATTCTTCCAAGTTCTTCTATTCCATTTTTTGGTGCTAGGAGTGAGTGAATGTAGATCGGCTCATCACCGGTTGCTCCCATTGCTTTAAAATGGCTTTTTACTTCTGACTCAATTTCTTCGAACGCCAAATAGAGCACAGGACCTTGCTCGCAAATTCGTCCTAGAAACTTATCACCGGTAGCAACACACAGAGCGAGGTACCTTGCCAGCGTAGATTTTCCAGCTTTAGGCTTTCCACCCAGAATAGATAAGCCTCCAGCAATTAGTAATTCATCTACAATCCAAGGCAGCTGTTTTTCAGGCTCATCAAATATTTCACGCAACGTTCGAAGTTTGTAGCCCTGCGCGATCGGCTCTTGGTAGGCCTCGTAATTAGATATGCTTTTCGCTACCGAAAGAACTTCGTCTTCTGTAAGTGGGTCCACGCATTCATTTCTATTGATCGATAATAAACTTTCCTCAATTGTTTTTTGCGAGAGGCCTTTGTTGCGAAGAACACCGGCGAACGAGGCTAATTTATTATTTCTCTCTCCAACCTTGATCA
>JAQBPA010000119.1 GCA_028287765.1 Bacteriovoracaceae bacterium | reverse complement strand
GAATCTAATTTTTTAAGAACCACATCGATACTCGCCGTATTGAAAATAGGCACGACTACTTGATCATTACTGCCAGCTGTTAGAGTCTCTCCAGTCTCTGAATAGATTTTTTTGGAAAGACGGACGATTTCATTGAGGTCTACTTTTTCGTAACCTACACTTCCAAGTTGATAATAAAGTTCAAGAAGACGTGAACGCGGCGATTGAATGGTTTGAATGAATCCAATTCCAGCCTTTTTAAGACGAACATTTAAGTAATCGCAATAACTTTTAGGAGCATTGACTTCCTCTAATTTTGGTTCCCCATTGGGGCCGACAAATAGAATTCGAAGTTCTGCAATGAGATCAATTTTATCCGGAGCAAGGCGCGGATCCTCACGCATTTCTTTTGCCATTCGACTGAGCCCATTCATGAACGCACCGGTTCCCATTCCCGAACGAGGGTTTAATGCGCTTTGTAAATCTTGAGCGAGTCTGGCGGCGTATGGACGAAGAGCTTCTTGGATAGGAGAATTGCGGTCATCAGGTTGAGGAGCGCTGATCACCTGCTTTATTTTCGAGAAATTTATTCGCTGAGAAGCTCCATCCTGATCCTGGGCCTGAACCGACGTAAAAAAAGAACCCTGCATAAGCAGAGATAAGACGAGCGATATGAGGATCTTTGAAAAATAATTAGAGGACTTCTTCATTGGTTTTTCTCCCGTTCGAATGGATTCGCATTCATTTCAGCTTTAAGAAAAATCAAAAAGACAGCGGAGAGTAAACTAACAAGCCCAATTAGAAAAAGATTTTCTAGCCACCAACCACCCAGTCCTTCCGTCAGTCCTTTAAAGAGTAAAACCCGTTAAAAAACTATCGAAGCTCAGGGTTATTGAAATAGAATGGAGCTGTCAATCAGTGGTGAAGCAAAAAATGTTCTCAAAGCAATTCATTCAAAGCGTTTTTCCAAAAGCTAACGTTAGCGTTAAAGGCTTTCAAAGAATCTGGACAGACTCTCGCTCTGTCCGATCGGGTGACCTTTTCGTCGCCATTCCCGGCGAGAAGTTTGATGGGCATGGATTCATCGCCCAAGCGGCCAAACTCGGGGCCACCGGAGCACTCATTTCAAACGCCGACTTCCCGGGTCGGAGCGAACTTCCAAAAAAATTCACGCTCATTCAAGCGAAAAACACGACTGAAGCTTTAAGAAAACTCGCCAAAGCCTATCGAAAAAAGCTCAAGATTCCGATCATTGCAGTGGCAGGCAGTAACGGGAAGACAACCACCAAAGAATGGATCTGGTTTTTACTCTCGCAAATTCATACGCCTGATTCGATTTTTAAAACGGAGAAGTCGCAAAATTCGATTCTAGGCATTGCTCTCAGCCTTCTTCAAATTCGCAATGAAAAAATGGCCGTGATTGAAATCGGAATTGATGAACCCAATTGGATGGATCAACATCTCGAAGTCGTCGCTCCCACTCACGGAATTATCACGACGATTGCCGAAGAGCATCTTAACCGCCTTAAAAATATTGAAACGGTCGCCAAAGAAGAACTCAAACTTCTCAAATTTATGATCAAAAAAAAGGGATCGTTTGCGGCCAATCAGGACTCTTCTTGGATCAAGAATCATAAGCTCCCGCTTAAACATTTAACTTACGCACTTGATGAACAAGCCGAAATCGAAGGATTTTTTGAATCGCCGCAAACTCTCTCAGCTTTTGGCGCGCGGTGGTCGAATCCACTTCCCGGAAAGCACAACGCTCAAAATCTTCTCGCGGCTTTAACGATCGTCAGACTTATTCATCCAGAACTGACTCGTGAAGATCTTTTTCGCCTTTCCGAAAGTACCCAAAATTTTCAAGGAGAAGCACATCGAAGTCGTTGGATTAAAATTAAAAATGACGTCCAAGTTTTTGATGACTGTTATAACGCGAATCCAGATTCGATGGAACGAGCGCTACAATCGTTTATAGAAATTTCTCGCGGCTGCCGACAACATGCCGTGATCGGAGATATGCTCGATCTCGGAGATGCTTCAGAAAACGCCCATCAGAAAATTTTGAATCAGGTGATCGTTCTTGGAATGGATAATATTTATTTATTCGGACCGAAACTGAAAGCGGCTTTAAATAAAGCTACAAATCTTCCAAAAAATATTCGGCATTTTGAAACGATCGACGAGGTGGCAGCAGCTCTTCATTCAAATTTAAAATTTGGAGACGCGGTCTTTCTGAAAGGCTCTCGCGGAATGGCCCTCGAGAGAATTCTGGAAAAAATAAAATAAAAAATAATTACGCGCTCTCTGATGCTGCAAAACCGCGCCTGACAGTATTTTCTGCAATGGTTCTCGGCTCTAAGAATTGCAAAAGATAATCAGGACCGCCGGCCTTACTGCCGATTCCCGACATTTTAAATCCTCCAAACGGATGCCGCTCCACAATTGCGCCGGTGATTCCGCGGTTAATATAGAGGTTTCCTACTTCCATCTCCCGCTTAACAAATTCGATATGACTCGGACTTCGAGAAAAAACGCCGCCGGTGAGTGCATAATTTACAGAATTTGCGTCGCTCACTGCTTCTTCTAAACTTACGACTTTTTTAATTAAAATCACCGGGCCAAAGATTTCGTTTTGGAAATAATTTTCATGAATATCGGACACTTCAAAAATCGTTGGAGGAACATAATAGCCGGCCTTCGTTTCTAATTTTGCTTCGTAGAGAAGTTTCAGACGGGATTTCGCATCCGTTATACTTGATAAAATTCGCTTCTGTGCAATATCGTCAATAACCGGTCCCACTTGAAATTCTGGCATCGTTGGATCGCCTACTCGAAGCGATTTCGCCGCTTCAATGAATCGCTTAACAAAAATATCGTAAACTTTTTCGTGAACAAGGAGGCGGCTTAACGCTGAACACTTCTGTCCTTGGAATCCGAACGCACTTTGGACAGAACCCACGATCGCTTCATCTAAGTCAGCGTCCTCATCAATAATGAGCGCGTTTTTTCCGCCCATCTCGGCGATGACTTTTTTGACTCCGCGCTGACCGGACTTTGGCTTTTGAGCAGCAGACTGAATAATGGAGAGACCCACGTCAGCGGATCCGGTGAATACAATCAAATCAACACGAGAATCATTGACGAGCACGGGACCAATTTCTTCGCCAACTCCGGGAAGAAAATAAAATGAGTTGAGTGGAAATCCGACTTCTCGAAGGCCCTCTGCAAGTTTTGCACCAATCACGGAAGATTGCTCGGCTGGTTTAATAATGACCGTATTACCTGTCACGAGAGATGCCACCGTCATCCCGGTCAAAATCGCGAGTGGAAAATTCCACGGAGCAATGACGAGAGAAACTCCTTTTGGAAAATAACTCAGCGTATCGTGCTCACCTTGAACCGCTTGAGTGAGTCTCGGCGCTGAGAGACGATTCATTTCATGCGCGTAGTAATTACAGAAATCCACGGCCTCGCAAAGATCGCCGTCGGCTTCTTTCCAATTTTTTCCAACCTCGTAAACCATAAGAGCAGAAAGTTCAAATCTTCGATCTTCCATCCAACGAGCGAGATCGAGTAAAAGTTGAATGCGTTTTTCGGCTGGCACTTTTTTCCAGGTCTTTGCACCTTCCGTTACAGTCTGAAGAGCTTTTTCAGCGTCAGCTTTACTCGCCGACTCGACTGCTCCAACCACTTGAGCGGGATTCGCCGGATTTAAACTTTTTATGAGAGGTGAATTTGAAGAAGAAACAACGTTCGCCGTATGAAGCGAATAAGTTTTGCCAAAATCACTCCGTACTTTTTCTAAAGCTGCGAGCATTTTTTTTCGATTAGACTCTTCAGAAAAGTTCAAAAGACTTAAATTTTTAAACGGCATTAAATTCATAGTTCATCCTCACTTCGTTTTCGGATTTTTTAAAAGCTCATGGATACCAGTCTTATTGAGAAAACTTTGTTTAAGGAATGAGTCATTGGAGGAGTTTTCCAAGAGGCGCCTTACTAAATACGAAAGCCCAGGTAGCATTTCGCCGATAGGATCGTATTCTCGAACACGAATGCCCATTTCAACTAAAGAATTTTTGAAAGTATCGGCCATTCCGTAAAGCATC
>JAQBPA010000109.1 GCA_028287765.1 Bacteriovoracaceae bacterium | reverse complement strand
GAGAAAACGAAATCTTTTTGCCCCCACGTTCTAGTTGATGGATACTTACGGACCCACCAGGTTTAGTTCCCGGTTGTTTAGGCGGTCAAGTGCTGAAAAGCTTCTGAAATTTATTTAGACACGGTCGGCGGCGGAATAGGACCATTGGAAAATCCGAAAAGTCCGAATCCATCTATTGAAACGGTGAACGTGGTCCAACCAATTCGAGTATCAAACGCTGGCTCATCGGACCCAAAGCCATAAGGTTCGACATGAATCTTTGCTGGATCGATATGTTCTCCCATAGATTCACTTATCCATTTGGAAAGTGCTTCAATTGTTGGTTCGATCTCTACTACAGTTTTCATACTTTGATTGAGACTGCCTCGGTGCTGTCTCACTAGCAGTCCTTTAGTGGGAGCGTTTATTCCAACAGCGCCAACGTCATCTGAGCAAGATGCATTTACTTCAGGCGATAGTAGATTCAACAAAATTAGGATTTGAAAAATGAATGTATAGATCGCTTTCCTACTCATGATTTTATCTTTCATGCAATGACCTATAACACAGTTCAAATCCTATAAGTGGCGAAAAAAAAATAAGAGAGAACACCCTAGGGCTCGCGTTTTAACCTGGCACCTAACCGGTTTGACCCCCCTAGTCACTAGGGTTCGACTCCCTCGGTTGGAATTCTATAATTGAAATGAAGAGCGCGGGCTTGAGATCCGGGAACTCTCTCGACCGTTTTCCTGCCTTACGTTTCATTTTGCTTTATTCCAACCGACGTCCTTGCTTTGGCTTTGGTGCTACGGAGACTTCGACGTTAGCTCGCGTGCAACTGGAACGTCCACCGGACGTTCCAGCCCATGCCCGGAAGAGCGGTGAGTGAGCGAAGCGAGGGAGTGAGGAGCTGCGCGAACAGCGCGGGTCCGAAAGCGAAGACGCCTATAGTACCGTTGAGGCAAATATTTTTCGTACGGAGAAACGTAGGGCAAAGAACGAAGGCCGAAGTATTAGGGTTCGACTCCCTCGTTTGAAATTCTTTAGTTGAAATGAAGAGCGCGGGTTTGAGAACCGGAAACACTCTCGACCGATTTCTTGCCTTACATTGCGGGCGTGCTTTACTCCGACCGCCTCACTTGCTTTGGCTTTGATGCTACAGAGACTTCGACGAGAGGTCTCGTGCAACGGGAACGTCCACCGGACGTTCCCGCCCGTGCCGGGGGTTCGACTCCCTCGGTTGAAATTCTATATCGAAATCAAATTTGTGAAAATGTTTGAAATTATTTACTTTACGCGAAATCTAGGGCGCGAGGGAGTCGAACCCCCGACCAAGAGATTAAGAGTCTCCTGCTCTACCAGCTGAGCTAGCGCCCCATATTTTCCTACGAACTGGAAAGTTGTTCTACCATCGAACTTTTTATGTCTGCTGGTAGAGCAAATACAGCTCTCTTTTTTTTGCCCACCTTCGGTGGGACGCTGAGTGGCCGGACAAAGTACATCCGGCTCTCGGCTTCGATTCAAGTTTGCAAACTACAGTGAGATTGCTTACAAAATCAACATCCCATCTCCATAAGAAAAAAGCTGGTACTTCTCGGAGATCGCCTCGTCGTAGATCTTTCGCCAATCATGGCTCAAACTATCGTCGCATCTTCCTTTTTTAGCTTCCAAAAACGTCGCAACCAAAACGACAAGCGTACTGTCCGGCCAATGAAAGTTGGTGATAAGGCCGTCGATTACTTTAAATTTGAAAGGCGGCCTAATAAAAAGATTGGTTGAAAAGCTATCCATCGAAAGATTTTTTTCAGCTCGTTCGGCTGCTGATTCGAGCGATCTACAGACTGTTGTTCCTACGGCAATGACTCGGCGTCCGTCAGACTTGGCTTTTTCTATTTTTTTCCAGGTCGCGGGCGGAATTTGAACTTCTTCTGAATGCATTTGATGTTTAGAGAGATCTCCGACGTCGACCGGCGCAAACGTTCCCTCTCCAACATGAAGAGAGATTTCTGCCATCTCCACTCCCCTTTCCTTTAATTTCTCTAGCAATAGATCGTCAAAATGAAGCGAAGCGGTTGGAGCGGCTACCGAAAAATCCTCCCCCTTCTTTGCAAAAATCGTTTGGTAACTTTCTTTGTCTTCGGCACATCCAGCTTCGAGCTTTCGTCTCGCTCTTTCCGATACTATATAAGGAGGAATGGGAATCGATCCGCATTTCTCTAGACAGGCTGCCAGTTCATTCCGACTACAATTGAGTTCGATTTGTTTTCCATTTTTTGAAAGGACTTCCACTTTTCCAAATCCATCAATATTCAATCGATCTCCAGGATGAGCTTTTCCGCGAATCCAAACTTTGGCTCGTGTGGATTTCGTTTGGAGGAGCAGTCCTTCAATCTTCGCTCCCGTCTCACGACTCCCGTAAAATCGTGCTGGGATTACAAACGTATTATTAAAAATCACTAAATCTCCTGGAAGAAGAAACTCAGGGAGTTGCTCGAAATTTGAATGCTTTAATTCTTTAGCAACGCGTTGATAAGTAAGAAGTTTCGCCTGACTTCTCGGATGAACGGGAGCGACCGCAATAAGTTCCGGCGGAACTACAAAATGAAAATCCGAAATATTCATTTTGTTTGATCGAGCTTCGTCAAACAATCTTTCAGTTTTTCCCAAAGCTCTCTTTTTTTCTCTGGTTTTTTTAAAAGCTCTTCAACACTCGAAGCCTTCACGAGCTCGGATGGAAATTTAAGGTCTAAATCTTTTGTCGCTCCAAGCACGACCACAAAACGCGCGGAGAGATCGAATGTCGCTGCCGATAAAGCTGCCAAATCAAGAGTCATCAGCGATTTCATTAGCCACCGATCTGCTGAAAGTTTCAGAGCTTCCCCCATTTTTTTGACAAGTTCTGTGGCTTCCGTTTGATCAGACGAATTTTCAGAAGAAGTATACAAAAAGAGGAAATCATAGGACTTCAACTGAGTCTCGCCTATCAAAACAAAGGGGGTTTTTTCAGTTTCCCGTTTGAGCGCTCTGATTAAGACGTCTCTGTTCAGCATGCCTGAAGCTCTATCCCAATTTGATGGATTTTGCCGCAAGTTTTCATGACACTTTTATTTAGCGCTGCTAGGTTTTTAAGTATGAAAAAGCGCTTTTTATTCACTCCGGGTCCTACTCCGCTTCCTGAGCGTGTGATGGAAGCACTCGGAAGACCGATCATCAATCACCGCTCTCAAGATTTTAAAGATCTGCTCGGGAAAGTTCGGGATCAGCTGAAGAAGGTCTTTCAAACAAAAAATGAAGTTATCATTCTCACCACGTCTGGCACGGGTGCTATGGAAGGCGCGCTTTCAAGTAGCCTCAAGAAGACCGATCGAGTTTTAGTCGTGAACGCCGGAAAATTTGGTGAGAGATTTGAAAAGCTTTCGAAAGCGCTTGGTCTTGAGACCGATGTCATTCAAATCGAATGGGGAAAGTCTGTAACTCCCGCTCAAATTGAGGCAAAACTAGATAAAAAATATGCGGCTCTTTGCATTCAAGCGAGCGAGACCTCGACGGGGACTTTGCATCCGATCGAAGCCATATCTAAAGTTCTTCAAAAAAAATCTCCCGAAACACTTTTGATCGTCGATGGAATTACAGCCGTCGGCGCGATGAATATTCCTGCCGATGAATGGAAAATTGATATTCTTATTTCAGGATCTCAAAAAGCTTTTATGCTTCCTCCCGGCCTTGCGTTTGCGAGTATCAGCGAAAAGGCGCTCGAGAAAATGAAGTCGTCTGATATTCCAAAGTTTTATTTAGATTTTCAGCGTGAGCACAAATCCATTCTCGAAAATCAGACCGCGTTTACTCCCGCCATTTCGCTCGTCGTTGCGCTTCATGAAGCACTGACGATGCTTCTCGACGAAGGCCTTCCTCTTGTTTTTTCTAGGCATGAAAAATTAGCTGAGAGTTCTCGAGCGGCACTGAAAGCGCTCGGCCTCACTCTCGCTTCCGAAGCACCATCGGTTGCATGCACAGCAGCATTTCTTCCGAACTCCATCAACGGAAAAACTTTTCTAAAGAACATTCGAGACAAATATGGTTTTACGATCGCGGGCGGCCAAGATGAATGGGAAGGCAAAGCGATTCGGCTCTCCCATCTTGGATACTATACGGCATTTGATTTGATGAATGCGATTGCAGCCATGGGCCGAGAACTCAATCGTGAAGGAATCAAATCGGATACGGCAAAAGCACTTTCGGTGTTTATGGACACCTACGATCTATGAATCGAAAAGTTTTATTCGCGGATGGACTCAGCGAAGAAGGAAGAACAATCCTTGAGAGCTATCCTCACTTATTTGCTTTCGAAATCTATGACGGCTTAAACCGTGCAGATCTTCTAAAAAAAATAGAGGACGTTGAAGTTCTCTCCGTTCGAACCCGAACAGCTGTCGATAAAGAAATAATCGAACACGGAAAAAAATTAAAACTCATCGCCCGTGCAGGAACGGGAGTCGATCATATTGATTTAAAGGCGGCGGAAAGCCGAAAAATTTTAGTCATGAATACGAGTTCTGCCAATTCGATTTCGGCCGCAGAGCTCACTCTCGGACTTCTTCTTTCTGCCGCCCGCCAAATTCCAAAAGCTTTTGATGATTTAAAAAAGGGAGAGTGGCAGCCGAGTAAAGGAATTGAACTGCATCGAAAGACAGCGGGTCTTGTGGGTCTCGGACGCGTCGGACGTCTCGTCGCCACTCGACTTCAAGCCTTTGGAATGCGAGTGATCGCGACCGATCCTTACAAAACTCAAAAGTATGCAGACGAAATTTCTGTCAGGCTTCACCCTCTCGAAGAGCTGCTCGTAAAGTCCGATATTGTTTCTCTCCATCTCCCCTTGACGGACGAAACTCGACATCTCTTTGATGAATCGCGTTTTTCAAGTATGAAGCGCGGATCTCTTCTCATCAATACGGCGAGAGGGGGCGTGGTCCATGAGGACAGTCTTTTGAAAGCACTGAATGGCGGACTTTTAAAATCTTATGCGACCGATGTTTTTGAAGAGGAACCTCTTCCCAAAAATCATCGCTTCTTCGATCATCCCTCGATTATCATGACCCCGCATATAGGAGCGCAGACAGAAGAGGCGCAAAAAAGAGTAAATATCGACATCGCCACTCAGATTGTGAATTATTTCGTAAACGATGAAGTTGAAAACGCAGTGGGGTCAAACCGGTTAGGAGCCAGGTTAAATTGAAAAAGAAAGTAACCTGGCTCCTAACCGGTTTGACCCCTATGAGAGGAACATTATGTCAAATACGGTTTTAGTTGGAATTCAGTGGGGAGATGAGGGTAAAGCAAAAATTATTGATCATCTCGCCGAAAAAGCAGACATCGTCGCTCGGTTTCAGGGCGGTAATAATGCAGGACATACGATCGTTGTCGGAAAAGAAAAAACGGTTCTTCATCTGATTCCATCGGGAATTCTTCATAAAAATACTGTGAACGTCGTCGGGAACGGCGTCGTTTTTGATATGGGCGTTTTTCTTCAAGAGCGAGATGCTCTCAGTGCCAAAGGAGTGGATGTCGGCCCTAATCGACTAAAAGTTTCCGAAATTTGTCATGTTATTCTTCCCTTCCACCAACTTCTCGATCGCGCGCGCGAAGCAGTTAAAACAAAAATCGGAACCACGGGCCGCGGAATTGGTCCCACGTACGGCGATAAGGCGATGAGACTTGGTGTGAGAATTGGTGAGTTTGAATTTCCAAATGACCTTAAGCCGAGGTTAAAAGCTGTCTACCAAGAAAAGGCTCTTCAACTGAAGGAGCTTGGCAGTACGGACATTCCAGAGTTTGAAGAAATGTTTTCAAAAGCTTTGGAACTCTACTCCAAAGTAAAGCCGCACCTCGTTGATACGTCTCGTTATCTTTCGGAACAAACTCGCGCGGGCAAAAAAATTCTTTTTGAGGGAGCGCAGGGCACTCTCCTGGATATTGATTATGGAACTTACCCCTTTGTGACGAGTTCGAACACGACGGCTGCCTTCGCGGCATGCGGAACGGGCGTGGGTCCTTCCTCTCTCAATTTTATACTCGGGCTAACAAAAGCCTACACAACGCGAGTCGGATCGGGCCCCTTTCCGACGGAATGTTTTGGCGAGGATGAAGAAGCAGGCAAACTCATTTCTCAAAAGGGAAATGAGTTCGGATCAACCACTGGAAGAGCGCGACGATGTGGATGGCTCGATTTGGTGGCTCTTAAGCGCGCAGTCGCCTTGAATGGAATTACCGGACTCGCACTTTCAAAACTCGATGTACTATCCGGCTTTAAAACCATAAAAGTAGCCACTCACTACGAGACCGACGGAAAAAAACATCAGGACTTCCCGAATTTTTGGACGAAGCCTGTGAAAGCTATTTATGAAGAGCTCCCTGGCTGGTCAGAGTTTCCCGGAACGCAAAATGAATCAGATCTCCCGGCCACTGCCAAAAGCTTCATCAAACATATTGAGACTTATACGGGAGTTCCGGTCGTCGTGATTTCGACGGGACCTAAACGAGATGAAATGATTATCCGCGATAAGCGATTTAATTAATCTAGAAAAGAAAAGGGGCCCAAAAGGCCCCCTTCTTAAAGTTCAAACTGATGTTTCAATTTTACTTTTTAGTATTCTCGGCCATGACGGCATCGATAATTTCTTTGAATTTCTCGAAAGGTTGAGCTCCAACAAGAAGCACACCATTGATGAAGAAGCTTGGAGTTCCGCCAGCGCCGTTAGCACGAGCAAAATTGGAATCTTCTTCAATTTTCTTTTGTGTGGCTGGATCTTTCATATCCTTATCAAATTTCTTTACGTCCATTTTGAGCTCTTTAGCCCATTTGTTGAAAGATTCTTCGCTGAGAGCTTGTTGATTCGCGAACATCTTGTCATACATTTCCCAGAATTTTCCTTGGTTCTGAGCCGCAACAGCAGCCTTTGCCGCAGGCATCGCTTTTGGATGGAACGGAAGTGGATTGTTTCTGAAAGCAAGTTTCACTTTACCGTTATATTGCTTCATGACTTCATCCACGCTCGGAAGAACTCGTTTGCAAAAGGGGCATTCAAAATCAGAAAATTCAACGATCGTGACAGGCGCATTGGCGGGACCTTTTACAGGAGCGCCCTCAATGCTAACGTTCACTCGATTTTTAAGACGCTCTTGAAGAGAAGGTTCTTCTTGTTTACGGGCTTCTTCTCGCTTTTTTGCGACTATCTTATCAATGGTCTTCTCAATTTGATCGACGCCTTTTCTGTCAAAATAGCTGTCGATATATTTATCGGCGATACTTTGGCAGCCGGTCAGCATGACCATCGCCACAAGCGCGGAAATTGTTAAAAAACTAAACTTATAAAAATTTGATTGTCTCATTTAAGGAACTCCTTCTTTCAAAATGTTACGTGAGCCCATTCCACTAACTCAAGGAAGTTCTTAAGGTTTTTAGAAACACTACGCCCCATTCAGTTCAGTGGGGCGCGTCGAAGGTCATTTTTGAAGGCAAAAGGGGTCGATTGCCTTCGGAGTTTCAAACTTGCTCGATGCGTAATTATAGACAAGCGAGTTCTGCCAATCGAAGCATTTGATCGGCGCAGCAAAATAGATATCATTCGAAACCGTCGCTAAAGGAATTTCTTTCGTTTTAAAAATACACATCTTCAGTTGATAGGAGTTATTAAACGCCGTTCCCCGATAAAATCCGTTTGCTACATAATACGCAGATCCGGTCAGATCCGAAACGTAAAGACTCGGATCGATCGGTTTTTCTTCGCCAAAAAATTTTTGGGTCGTCCTATCGAATGAGTTCGGCACCGTATTCCAGCGATAGAGAAAATGACGAAGATTAACACGATCCGCTCTTTCACTATTACTGTTGTAAACAGGGTCGGAATCCTCGGAATCAATGGTCCAATTAGGAAATCGCGAAGTCATAGATTTGCCGAACGAAGTCATCGAACCCCAGTCGTTTGTTTTTTTCACGACCTCATTCTCCATGGTTGAATCAAATCGGCATCCCCTTATAAATTGAACAAACGCGTAATCTTCAAGCGTATCCACAGAGGTCGTTCGATACGTCGCAATGATTTTCGTATTAAAATGATCTTCGTTATATTCGACGAGATGGCTTTTCACTTCTCTCACGAGGAGTTTAAAAGATTTCAAACTGCATGAATTGTTTTTTTTGCAGTGAGCGGGATCATTTATAAATTCTTCGGATCTTTCACTGATAATTTCGGAATATAAATGTGGCGCAAGAAAGTTGCCTGCGAAAATTAAAGCAATAATGAAACGAATATTTGGCTGCACAAGACCTCCCCTTCTTCAAATCAACAAAGCAGTTTCTTCGTCGATGAGCAAGCAGCCGAAAATCCATCAATTCAATTGAACGGTTTCCATTTTTTTCTTCAAGAAATCGCGGAGTTGCGGAATCGACTTTAGTTCAGGATCTTTGGCCACGAGTTCAAAGGCGTCTTTTCGGGCGCGCTGAAGGAGGTCGAAATCTCTTGGAAGGCTTGCCATTTGGAAGTTAGGAAGACCCGATTGTTTTGTTCCGAGAAACTCACCAGAGCCTCGCATCTCAAGATCAACTTCAGCGAGTTTAAATCCGTCATGGATGGTCTCCATCGATTTAAGGCGCTGAATAATTTCAGCCGATCCAAGATGTGTTGCCATTAAAAAACAAAAACTCTCATCTGCACCCCGACCAATACGTCCGCGAAGCTGATGAAGTTGACTGAGCCCAAACCGCTCGGCATTTTCGATCACCATCACCGTAGCGTTCGGTACATCGACGCCCACTTCAACCACCGTCGTCGAAACCAAAACATGGATTTTATTTTCTTTAAAATCTTTTAAAATTTGAAGTTTCTCTTCCGACTTCATTCGGCCGTGAAGATGCGCAACTTTAAATCCTGCGTACGCTTTTACAATTCCCGGAAGCATGGCTTCGATGCTTTTCAGTTTTAATTCTTCACTGTCTTCGATGAGAGGAAAAACAATATAAGCTTGCGAGCTTTTTTCGAGTTGTTTTCGGATCAAAGTTTCGAGCTGTGAGCGCTGTTTTTCAAGATAGACTTTCGTCACGACAGGCTTCCGTCCCGGGGGAAGCTCATCAATCACTGAAAGTTCAAGGTCTCCGTAAAGCGTGAGAGCAAGTGTGCGAGGAATCGGTGTAGCTGTCATCACTAGCACATCCGGCTTCGTACCCTTACTCATCAGAGCCGCTCGCTGCCGAACTCCAAATCGATGCTGCTCGTCGACAATAACCAAACCCAAATTTTTAAATTGAACATAGTCCTCAAAAAGCGCATGCGTTCCAAAAACCATGAGCGGAGCCGTTTCACTTAATTTTTTTAAAGCATCTTTCTTTTCCTTAGAAGTCATGGACCCCGTAATCCGAACGAGAGGAATATCCATCCCCGAAAACCATTTCTGAAAATTTTGAAAATGCTGATCGATTAAAACTTCTGTCGGTGCCATCAGCGCAACTTGATAGCCAGCTTCAAGTGCAACAAGTGCAGCTGCCGCAGCGACCACTGTCTTCCCGCACCCCACATCTCCCTGAACAAGCCGATGCATGATTCGATCAGACGTCATATCATCAAGAATCTCTCGAACCACTCGGGTTTGTGCACCTGTAAATCGAAAGCCAAGATTATCCTTAAGCTTCGCCCAAGTTGCTTCAGGTTTTTTAAATGCGATTCCCTTTTCGTCCGCGTATTCGCGACGCTTTAAAGCTAAACCAATCGAAAGCGAAAAAAATTCCTCAAAAATGAGTCGCTCATGTGCTGGCGTTTTTCCTTCCAGTAAGATGGCGATATCAGAATCCGCCGCCGGAAAATGAAGGCTGCGAAGTGCGGCCTGAAGCGAAGGCCAATTATTTTTTTTTAGTATTTCTTCCGGAAGCTTTTCTTCAAGCTGATAGAGATATTGATTCACCACCGAGCGAATAACCTTACGAACCGTTTTTTGAAACAGACCTAAAGTTTCAGAATAAATCGGAATAATTCCCTTAGAGATTTGTTCCGGTTCGAATTTTTTTCCTAAAATTTCAAGGTCCGGATGAACCATTTGAAGTTCAGTTCTAAAAATTTTAATTTCACCGCGCGCAAGCACAAGCGTTCCCTCTGTAAGTTTTTCTTTTTGAAACGGCCCCTTAAACCAAGTGAGTTTAAGGCGCCCAGGAACTCCATCAGGATCATCGAGAAGAACTTCGTGAGCCCGGCGTTTTGAGCGAGAAAAAAAGACAGGATAGGATCGATGAATCTTTCCAAGCACACTCGTATTTTGACCGGGCTTCAATTGCGAAATGGGAGTGATTTCTCGACGATCTTCGTAAGCGCGTGGAAGAAAATAAAGAGCGTCTTGAATGGTATTCACTTCTTTTTTAGCAAAGAGCGTGGCCAAATACTCTCCCACACCTTTGATATAACGAAGCGATTTTTGAAGATCGGGAATGGGTTCTGTAGGAGCTGTTTTCAAATTATTTGTATTGAACTTGTTGAACAGCAAACGTCTTGGGACCACTTGGCGTTTGAACAACGACTTCATCCCCTTCTTGTTTTCCAATCATCGCGCGTCCAATGGGTGAATCAAGACTGATTATTCGTTTTTTAATATCCGCTTCGTAAGTTCCAAGGATTTGGTAAGTGACTTCATCATTTGTTTCGATATCGACGAGATTCACTTTCGCTCCGAACATAATCGTCGTCCCCGAAAGTGTTGCCGGATCAATTATTTCAGCCCTAGCGAGTTTATCTTCAGCGATCTTAAGTCTGGCACCAATCATGCCCTGATTATTTTTTGCGGCATCATAGTCAGCATTTTCAGACAAGTCGCCATGAGCGCGAGCTTCCTCAAGCGCCTTAATATTTTCAGGACGCTCAATGGATTTAATTCTTTCAATTTCCTCAACCAGCCGTTTATAGCCAGCAGGAGTCATAGGTTCTCGTTCAACAGCCATGTCCTATTCTTACTGAAGGATTTTGGGATTAGAAATAGATTTTATCTGATAAGAAGGCCAAGAGGACCCTGTCGGGCGGACTAAGTTTTTTGAAAAAACTTAACTAAAAACTTTAGATCAGGGTCCGGCCAGGAGTCGAACCTCCGGGCGGGAGCGAAGCACCGCCGGGTGAGAAAACTCGCTCATTGGGATTCGTGTAAGTGCTGAACTTTGTCCGCGTGCTGCTTTCTCGCCGCAGATATTTCATCTCTCGCATGGCTTTCTCGCGCGGCTCAAGAGTTTTTCACCCGGCGGCGCTTCGCTTCCGTCCTCGATTCGACTCCTGACCGGAATCAAAACTAATACAGAAGCTAAATCCGAATACAAAAAGAGTTCTCGAAATGAATTTAAATTTATGGGATCAAAGTTTCTGACCAGGCGACACCACGAGCAGCTCTTTATCGTTAAGCGAAGCCGTGAATGCTAGATCATTAAGCATCGTCAAATTCCGTACCGGAGTTGCTCGAATGGTGACGACCGAAGGACTATAAAAATCGCCCGAATAGAAAATGGGGGTTTAGATTTAATTCTCAGAACGGGCGATGTGCTTTTCGAATTCTTCATCCTGAGCCGCGTCCAAAGTGATCGAAGACATACGAAGATTTCGATGAACCCTCTCGCCCGTTCCCGGCTGCTGGTATTCGGATTTAGATTTGGAAATCCATCTTCGGAGCTTTCAAATGTCTTCCTAATTCCGACAGCGATATTCGGCAATTCATTCCTGTAAGATTTCTCCAGTTTCTTGTGCCCGGAATTGGACTCTCTAGATTCATCTTTTGTTTGAGAGCTTCGATTGAGAAGTCTTGATCCGTAATCAGCTCGTGGACTATTAAATTGATCGATGTTTCATGGTTTTGAATATACCGGCCCGGCTCTCCCGTCCCTTCGTTGATAATTGGATTATAGACTCGAAGCCAAATGGATTTGTTCAGAGATGCATTTTTTAAAGCGTTTTTTAGCTGATCCAAAGTGTTTGTCGGATATTTTATGCCTTCGATTTCTACTTCATAAATGAGTGCACCCTCATCGATGAGACCTTGCTTATCTCTGATATTAGAACCCATTCCATCCCAAAGAATTTTATTAACCAAAACACCTTTTCGTCCATTGGCATTTTTGGCTCTCTCATTTGGAAGCTGATCCTGAATAAAAATTCCAGACAGAAGGACGAAATCTTTTTTTCGTCTCTCTTCATACGGTTTCATATTTGTAATCGGAACATTCACCGTAATTACTTTTCGATCTCGCAAAACTCGAAATGGAATTTTCTTTTGTTTGGTCGTTGCTATGGTTTCAAAAATATTGCCAATATCAGGTCCAATCACTTCACCGTTTACCGAAAGAATATAATCGCCCACTTCAAGACCGCTATCTCTTTGAACATTATCGACCACAACCATCGCTCGATACTTTTCAAAATAGGACGACTTCAAACCTTCTTTGACTTCGGCATCTACAATTTCTTTCAGTCCATCCAGCAAAAGAACTTTGGTTGTGATAGGCCGAGCCTTTAGAAATAAATATCCTTTCGATTTTTCCGGCCCGCCTTTTAAAGCCCAAATATATTTGGGTAACCAAATAAAAGTGGGAATAGCGTAGCCCATACTATCGACGTTTTGTCCGATTCGTTTCACGGTATTAATTCCAATGACGTAAGGAGCATCACTATGCAGATCTAGCGCAGAATCAAAACCTAAACGCATGAGTGGCCCACCAGAATTTCCAGGATTAATCGGCGCGTCGATTTTAAAAGAAATATGTCCATCAAAGTGAGGCTCAGGTTCTTGGGAAAGAATGCCAAAGGTGACGGAATTTCTTTCGACTTGTGGATTTCCGTGCGTGAGAACACCAAGCCCTGTCTGATACATATCGGCCATTTGTTCAAAAGTTGGAATCGGTGCGCTCACCACTTGTGCACGTTTTAAGTCCGATGGTTCAAATTTTAAAATCGCGAAATCATCGCCATCCGGAGGTTCGATGTAAAAAACCTTGGCATCAATTTCTTCGTCAAGATTACCGGGATCTGTAAAAAATAGTTTAATACGTTGGGCTTCCAGTTCACCCGCTTCGGCGACGTGTCTGTTCGTAACGATGTAACCGATGTCATTTTTCTCATCGTATCCGGCGACGAAACCAGTTCCCACTCCTGCCCTCACTTCACCTACCGGACTGAAGAGATCGACTGTAGAAGATTTGATCATCACCGAAAACTGATTGGCCCATTGTGCAGCGATCACTCGCCTCGCCGCTTCGCTCAAATCTTTATAGATGATCTGCTTCGTCGCGGATTCTACAGGCTCATTTTGTGATTTTGCAGCGCCTTCAATTTTTTTTTGGGTATCATCAGCAAAAATTGAATTACTGCCAAAAAAGGCAGAAGACAGAACGATTATCCCGAATATTTTTTTTAAAGTTTCCACGACCCTCCCTATATATTCCTCGATCTGTCGTTTAACAGCCTTAGACAGTGAGATCCCTATAAAGATCTTTAGCAATTAGATGAGTTTCTGTCCAATTTGTTCGAGGCTCGATCGCTTAATTTGTCCGACGAGCTGCGCGCTTGGAACTGTCGGGCTTTGCGGATGCTTTTGATTTTACAAAAGCTTTCTTAATCACGCGCGCATTGGGAGCGGAAATTCTTTTGACCGGCTTCAGTTCCTTCAAATGTTTGACTCCCATTTCGCCTCTGATCCATTTTGGTAATGAATTTACGGCGGCACGTGCTGCTGTGAGAGCGGTGAAGTTTGGAAGTCCCATTTGAAGTGCTGATCTTCGAATTGAGAACGAATCTGAAATGGCGCTCTCTCCGTCCGTCGTATTAATCACCATCGCGATTTGTCCGTTGATGATGGCGTCGACGATATGAGGTTGGCCTTCTTTTACTTTATTAATGCCTGCGGCTGCGATTCCGTTTTTTCTTAGGAACGCAGACGTTCCGTGTGTTGAAACGATTCTAAATCCGAGACTTTTTAGTTTGGAGCAGAGTTCGATTACTTTAGGTTTGTCCGAGTCCTTCACACTGATAAACACTTGGCCGTCGCGTGGAAGTTTTTGACCTGCGGCGAGGAGACCTTTAACGAAGGCTTCGTTAAAATCAGCGCCGACGCCCATTACTTCTCCAGTCGATTTCATCTCAGGCCCAAGCAAAATATCGCTGCCCGGAAATTTGAGAAACGGAAACACCACTTCT
>JAQBPA010000045.1 GCA_028287765.1 Bacteriovoracaceae bacterium | reverse complement strand
AAAAGTCTTAAGCTCGCCCTTTGACATGTTAAAAGAGGACTTGTAGCTCTAGGAGTCAGTGCGGGATTATTTGCCGTACGTGCGGCTACTACCGTGAATTAATGAAGGAGAATGATTGTAAATGAGTTTATCGCAAGCAACGAGTCAGGGAATAGAAATTTCAGTTCGTGAGCTCATCGAAGCTGGAGCACACTTCGGACATCCCACAGCTAAATGGAATCCCAAGATGAAACCCTATATTCATAATGAACGAAATGGCGTTTACATCATCAATCTTCAAAAAACGGCCTCTTATTTTCGTGAAGCTCTTGAAGCCGTTCGAAGAATTGCCTCGTCTGGTCAAAAGATTTTATTCGTTGGTACGAAAAAACAAGCTCAAGAAATGGTCAAAGAAGAAGCAAATCGCGCGGGTCAATTTTATGTGACCGAACGCTGGGTCGGTGGAACGCTTACGAATTTTCATACGATTAAAAGATCCATCAATTTGATGAAGAGTCTTCAAAAAATGGCTGAAGAAAAAACTTATGGAATTCGAAAGAAAAAAGAAATTCTCACTCTCGAAAAACGACGAGGAAAACTCGAAATCAATCTGACCGGAATCAAAGATATGGTTGAGCTTCCTGGCGCCCTTTTTGTGATCGATCCGCATCGAGAATATATTGCAGTGAACGAAGCGAAGACGCTGGGCATTCCAATTATCGCTGTCATCGATACCAATTGCGATCCTGATGGAATTACTTTTCCGATTCCCGGAAACGACGACTCCATCCGCGCGATTAAACTTTATGCTTCCAAAATTGCCGATGCGATTTTAAGCGGAAAGAAAACTCGAGAAGAAAATTTAAAGAAATCGGGTAATGCCGGCGAAACCTTTGAAGCTAAACCAGCTAAGAGCGAAGGCTTCCGTCCTCAAGTTATAAATATCAAAGCTGACGGAAAAGAAGTGAAGGAAGCCAAGATTGAGAAGAAGGCCAAGGCTCCTAAGGGAGAGAAAGCGACGTGAGCGCAGTGGTTGAACTTTCAGCTTCTGAAGTTCGAGCGCTTCGGGAAAAAACCGGCGCTGGGATGATGGATTGTAAAAAAGCTTTGCTCGAAACGGGCGGAGACGTCGAAAAAGCGGTTGAGCACCTTCGAAAAAAAGGAATTCTTGCTGCTGAGAAGAAAATTGGACGCGAAGCTAAACAAGGAGCCGTCACTTCTTATATTCATGCCGGTGGCAAAATCGGCGTCCTCGTAGAAATCAATTGCGAAACGGACTTCGTTGCTCGAAACGAAACCTTTCAAACATTTAGTAGAGATGTTGCCATGCATATTGCAGCCGCTAACCCACGCTATCTTGATCGCGCGGCTGTACCTGAAGACGTTATTGCCAAAGAACGAGAAATTTTTGCGGACCAAGCGAAACAATCTGGAAAGCCAGAAGCTGTTATTGCCAAAATAACAGATGGAAAAATCGAAAAGTTTTATGGCGAAGTTTGTCTGCTTGAACAGTCTTTCATTAAAAACCCTGACATCACGATTGGTGCTTACTTAAAAGATATGATCTCCAAGCTTGGAGAAAATATGATGATCAGTCGATTTACCCGTTTTGAGTTGGGACGAGCTGACGCGAAATGAGCGCTCAGAGGCCCAAAGCGAAATATAAAAGAATTCTTTTAAAACTTTCTGGCGAAGCTTTCATGGGCGATCAGAACTACGGACTTGATCCGAAAGTTCTTCAGCGAATCGCTAAAGAAATTCACGAAATTGTAGAGCTCGGAGTGGAGTTGGCCCTCGTCATCGGTGGCGGCAATATTTTTAGAGGAATTTCGGGCGCAGCTTCCGGAATGGATAGAGCTTCTGCCGATTATATGGGCATGCTTGCAACGGTTATGAATTCTCTCGCGCTTCAGGATCAGCTTGAGAGAGCGGGAACTTATACGCGGGTGATGTCGGCTCTTCGAATGGACGCGATCGCTGAACCCTATATTCGAAGACGAGCCATGAGACATTTAGAAAAAGGTCGGGTGGTTATTTTTGCTGCTGGAACCGGAAATCCTTATTTTACAACCGATACCACAGCAAGTTTAAGAGCCATGGAAATCGAAGCGGATGCTGTATTTAAAGCAACCCGAGTGGACGGCGTCTATGATAAAGACCCGCTCAAATATAAAAATGCAGTTAAATACGATAAACTTTCCTATATCGAAGTTTTGCAAAAAGGCCTTCAGGTAATGGATGCAACGGCCATTTCACTTTGTATGGATCATTCGCTTCCGATCGTGGTTTTTGGCATGACGCAACCTGGAAATATCAAGCGGGCAATTTTTGGGGAGCACATTGGCACACTTGTTTGCGATGATACAAAGGTAGTAGCCAAAAAGACTCAAAAATAGTTCCATAGCCCATTATGGCAACAGTCGATTCAGTACTATCGGAATTTAAAGCAAGTAACCAAAAATCTTTGGAGGCTCTTAAGCGAGACCTTTCTCGCATTCGTGCTGGAAAAGCGAACCCGGCAATACTCGAGAATATTCGCGTTTCTTATTACGGCCAGATCTCTCCGCTCAATCAGATCGGAACGGTTTCCACTCCCGATGCGAGAACGATTTTGATCGCTCCGTGGGATGCATCCATTCTTGGCGAAATCGAAAAAGCCATTAATCAAAGTGATCTCGGACTCAATCCTCAGAATGACGGAAAAGTCGTCCGCATCAATATTCCTGCACTCACCGAAGAGCGCCGAAAAGAACTTTCTAAGATCGTCAATAAAACCGGCGAAGAAGGAAAAGTGGCGATTCGTCAAAATCGAAAAGTGGCAAATGAAGCCATTAAAGGTCTAGAAAAAGAAAAAGAGATTTCTGAAGACGATTCAAAAAAACAGCAGGAAGCAATTCAAAAGATTACGGATGAAACGGTAAAATCGATCGACGATATTCTTGGCAAAAAAACTGCCGAGATCATGACGATTTAAAAACTTTGATTCGTCGCAAGCTCACTCATGAATACGCCAAAACACATTGCGATTATTATGGACGGCAACGGTCGTTGGGCAAAAAAGCGCGGTCTTCCGCGTATTTTTGGTCATCGCGAAGGGGCTCGAAATGTAAAGCGAATGGCAACAGCTTGCTCGAATCTCGGAATAGAAATTCTGACGATCTACGGTTTTTCGGTTGAAAACTGGAATCGTCCGGAGCGTGAAGTCAGTCTTTTAATGAAGCTGATGAAAGTTTATTCGGGAGTGGGACGAAAACTTTGCATGGAAAACAATGTTCGTTTTGATCTCATTGGTGAGATCGAAAAACTGCCAGACTTTTTAAAAGAGGGACTTCTTAAACTGAAAGACTTAACAAAACAAAATACAGGAATGCTTTTGCAAGCCGCACTCAGCTACGGCGGACGCGATGAAATCACTCGGGCAGTAAAAAAAATCGCAACCGATGTGAAAGAAGGCAAACTCTTGCCTGAAGAAATTAATGAGGAACTTATTTCTAAATCGCTGGATACCAAAGGACAAACGGATCCGGATCTCGTGATTCGAACATCTGGCGAGTATCGTATTTCAAATTATCTTTTGTGGCAGAGTGCCTACGCCGAATTTTATTTTACGGATGTTCTTTGGCCTGATTTTTCTGAAGCGGAACTTCAAAAAGCGATTGAATCGTTCAATGCGAGAGAGCGACGTTTTGGTGGCGTAGAAATTTTAAAAGAACAGAAGATTCAGGGGTCAATATTATGAGCAATCTTCAAACACGTATTTTGGCAGCAATGATTTATTTTCCACTTCTTATGCTGACCGCCTATGACACACAAATTTTTGCGCTAGCCATGAGCCTTTGCTTAGGGATTGCCTGGCATGAATATCTAAGTTTTCGAGATTTTCCGAACAGTCTTAAGGAATGGATTAAACATTTCTCGAGAATTCTTCTCGGCGTGATGCCCACGCTACTTGTGGCTCTTGGATATTCGATGATGCTTGGTTTTGCAGTGATTGCATTTGCATTTCAAATTTTAGTGATTATTAGTTTGAGCCGTCGAGGAAATTTAAAAGCTGTCTCAGAAGAAATGGGTTTTAAGACGTTAGGCTTTGTTTACCTCACGGGTCTTTTTAGTCTGCTTGTGGAGACGCAAAAGGAATGCGGACCGCAGCCCATTTGGTTTTTATTTTTGATCGTGGGCGCTGCTGATAGCGGTGCTTATTTTGCAGGCCGAGCTTTTGGTAAATCTCCTTTTTTTCAAAATATTAGCCCGAAGAAAACGCTGGAAGGTTTTATGGGCGGAGTGGTTTCGGGCGTACTCGCGGCGGCTCTCTTTAGAGAGGTATTTTCTTACTACGGCCATCCTATTCCCTCGATGGCGGGCTGCTTGGTTCTTGGATTCTTTTTGTCTTCTGTCAGTGCATTCGGGGATCTCTTTGAGTCGATGTTAAAGCGACACTACGGTGTCAAAGACTCGGGCCGATTGATTCCAGGCCATGGGGGAGTGCTCGATCGATTCGACGCTGCCATGTTCGCCGCCGTTCCTTTGTTTTTTTACGTGATTGTTCGGGGTGGTTTTAGGTAGACCATGGCAGTGATGCAAACGAGCTCTCCAAAGCGAGTCGCCATCTTGGGCTCTACGGGAAGTGTCGGCGTGAATACGCTGAATGTGATTCGTCAGCACCCAGAGAAATTTAAAGTGGTCTCGCTTTCTTGCGGCTCTTCACTCGCGCTCTTTAAAAAGCAGATCGAAGAGTTCTCTCCTCTTTTCGTAAGTGTGGCGACGGCCGAATTAGCTTTTAATTTAAAATCTTCGCTTTCGAGAGATCAAAACGTTCGCATTTATTTTGGGGTGGATGGACACCAAAAATGCATCGAAGAATCCACGCCCGATATTTTGATGTCATCGATGACGGGAACCTTTGGACTTAAGGCAAGTCTTCAAGGAGTCGTTCAAGGCGTTTCGATTCTTGGAATTGCGAATAAAGAAATTCTGGTGATGGCGGGCTCCTTTATAATTGAGGCCCTTGAAAAGTCACCGACCGAGCTTATTCCTGTTGATTCAGAGCATTCGGCCATTTTTCAGGCGCTAATGGGGAATAAAAAATCAGCGGTCAAATCGATTATTCTTACGGGAAGCGGCGGACCTTTTCGCCTGCGAGACGCCAAAACTTTCGATTCCATAAAAAAGGAAGAAGCCTTGAAGCATCCGAATTGGTCGATGGGTGCCAAAATTACGATTGATTCATCGACCATGATGAATAAAGGACTTGAATTTATTGAAGCAGTGAGGCTTTTTGGTCTTCCTGCCGAAAAAATAAAAATCGTGATTCACCCCGAAAGTCTGGTGCATTCGCTGGTCGAATATTGCGATGGTTCTATTATGGCTCAACTTGGACTTTCAGATATGAGAATTCCGATTGCGCTGGCTCTTTCGTATCCAGATCGCATTTCACTTGATCTCGGAAAATCACTCAATTTGGTAGAAGCGGGAGCCCTTCATTTTGAGGAGCCTGATTTTGAAAAGTTTCCCTGTTTAGGACTCGCCCTCAAAGCCGAAGCGATGGGTCGGCAAGGCTCTATCATTTTAAACTCCGCGAACGAAGTCGCCGTAGAGAGATTCTTAAAGGACGAAATAACTTATCTCGAGATTCCAAGCCTTGTTGAAGATGCTTTGGTTTCGTATAAGTCGGCTCGAGTCAATAGCTTAGACGAAGTGATTGACCTCGATATCGAAGTTAAATCTTGGTCAAAAAACTGGTCTTTTGTGAGGCCTCGGTATCGACGCGAAGGGTCGTTTCATGAGAGAGTAAGTGTATGAGTATTGTCGATATAGGCCTCTTTGCTCTTTTATTTCTC
>JAQBPA010000043.1 GCA_028287765.1 Bacteriovoracaceae bacterium | reverse complement strand
TCGAACTTCAATACTTGTGGGTAACAGAAAGCCCGAAGGTGCCATACCTCGCTCATAGGAGAAATGGAGGAAGGGGTCTGACCCCCGCTTGCTATCTGCCGAACATTTTGTGCAATGGTCCGGGCTTATCTCCCAAACATCTGCGCGAGGCCCTTCATTTTTTTTCCGCTGAAGCGCTTCATCATTTTTTGCATCTCCGTGAATTCGCGCATGAATTGATTGAGATCTTCGACTTGAGTGCCGCTTCCTTTGGCAATTCGGCGTCTTCGATCTCCGTTTAGAAGATCGGGTTTTAATCTTTCTTTGTTCGTCATCGAATTGATCATCGCGTCCACTTTTTTGAGACGTTTTTCTAGGGCCTCATGATCAACCTTCGCTGCCATTTGCGACATCCCTGGAATCATTCCCATGAGGCCTCCGAGCGATCCCATCTTCGACATCATCTTCATTTGTTTTTGAAAATCGAGAAGCGTGAGTTCGCCTTTTGCCATTCGCTTTGCTTCGTCTTCTCCCGGTGCTCCCGCTTCTTCGGATGCTGTCTCCACTTTTTCGATGAGACTTTCTACATCTCCCATTCCTAAAATTCTGGAAACCCAGCGAGCCGGATGAAAAACTTCTAGTGCTTCTGTTTTTTCTCCGGTTCCCACAAATTGCAGCGGAATTTTTAAAGACTCACGAATCGAGAACGCAACACCGCCTCTTGTATCGCCGTCTGTTTTTGTAAGAACAGCGCCCGTGAGTCCAATCTGAGACGAAAAACCACTGGCGACCGCGAGTCCTTGCTGACCGCTCATCGCATCCACAGCGTAGAGAATAATCTGAGGTTTCAACTCCGATTTGAGAACTTTAAGTTCGTTCATGAGCTCGTCATCAATCGAGAGACGACCAGCCGTATCGATCAAAACAAAATCGAGTCCGTAAGTTTGGGCATATTTAATGGCGGCTTGTGCTCGTTCGAGTGGCTTTAGTGACGGCGTATTAAAATAATCTAATTTCGCGTCTTTACTTAGACGTTCCAGTTGCTCAATCGCTGCGGGTCTCGTCACATCCACACTTACAAGAAGAGGTTTTCGTTTTAATTTTCTTTTCAGGTGAAATGCAATTTTTACGGCCGAGGTTGTTTTTCCGGTTCCCTGAAGTCCAACCATGAGAGCGATGATCGGCGGCTTTCCAGAAAGTTCGAGCGGCTCTTCTGCACCAAAGACTTCTAGCATTTCTTTATGAAGAATTTTGATGAACTGTTGATACGGTGAGAGACTCTGAGCGACTTCTGTTCCCAGAGCTCGCGTTTTCACCTGATCAAGGAATCGATTGACGACGCTAAATTGAACATCGGCTTCAAGAAGAGAAGTTTTGATTTGCTGAAGGGCTTCTTCGATATGAGCTGGGCGAATTTTTGCCTGGCCACTTAAAATTTTTAGCGTTCGTCCGAATTGATTTTGAAGTTGATCAAACACGAACGAACGCTAAGAAATCTTTTGAAATGAAACAAGTCTTAAAACGGTGAAAATCCCATATCCGCCATGGCATCCACAGCCGCTGAAATATTGATTCGACCCGATCCAAACGTATTATTCATTCCGTCATCGCCCAAATGTTCACTTGATTTGCTCATAATTTCTCGAACTTGAGCAATCGTGAGATTCGGCTTTGACTGATAAAGCAGCGCAATAGCCCCGGTCGCATGAGGGGTCGCCATCGAAGTTCCGCTCATCGTGCCGTATTTTCCACCAGGCATAGAAGACATAACCTTCACACCAGGAGCTGAAACATCAGGCTTTGCATAGGTAAGTTCTTTTCCTTTCACTGTAATCGAGACCGGACCTCGGGAAGAAAAACTTGCAATGCCGTCGTCTGAGTCCGTAGCTCCGATCGCGAAAGCGGATGGAAGGCCGCCAGGACTTCCGACCGTTGAAGCAGAAGGTCCCGAATTACCTGCAGCGAAGCACGGAAAAATATCCAGCTGCACCCAGGTGAGCGTGGCTTGATAAAAAGGATCTTCGTCAGCGCTGCTGCCGATTCCACCACCCCAAGAATTATTGACAACTCGAGGACGATCTTTGCCGTCACCTTGTGTACTTGGATTTGCGATCCACTCCATCGCGCGAAGAATGGCACTAAGCGAGCCGCTTCCTTGCGAAGTGAATACTTTTCCGACAACGAGTTTTACTTCGGGTGCGATTCCGATTTGTGTTCCGTTCGCGCCAACACCTGAAATCGTTCCAGCCACATGCGTTCCGTGACCGTTATCGTCGTAAGGTTTATCGCCTCGATTATTAATGAAATCTCTAAAAACAATTTCTTTGTTTTTAAATTCAGGATGAGCAGCATCGATTCCTGTATCGATGATTCCGACGACAACGCCTTTACCGGTAATTTCAGGATGCTTCGTACGAAGATCTGGCACTCCGATTTTTTCTAAGCCGTAGGTAAAAGTGCTTCCGTCGAGGTCTTCGATTTGCGGATCATTTCTCTCGAGCATAATTCTTCGATCGAGCAGAATTTTTGTGACGTCATCCCGAGCCGCCATCTCCGAAATAATTTCTGAAGACGCGGTAGCCATGAGAGCGTTCACATTCCAAAAGAAAAGTTGGCGAGTAATAGGTGCATCATCGCCCATCACGCCTGGTGAGCCGGCAAGTCCGTCTACATAATCATGCATACTCGCTTGAAGCTGATGCATTCTCTGTTTAAGCATATGCTCGACATCGTTTGGATTCATTTGCATCGCCATCGTCTGCGGAAGAAGCGGAACGCCCTTCATCATAACGATGACAGGTACTCGGCCTTCCGTTTTTTCAAGCGCACGTGCTAAGTCCGCCGATATTTTTTCGGATGCAGCAAATAGACTCGTAGCACCTAAAGTGATTCCGATGATTGCTGCGAATATTTTTATTTTATTTGAGTTCAGTTTTCCGGTTCTTAAAAGTGATGACTGCCATGAGATAGCAGCCGGTGAATTTAAGTTCATGATTATTGATCCCCCCGTCATTGAGTTTAGTAGGAAGCATCTGAAAGATTAAGAAAAAACAATTCCTGAAGATTTTTTTTCTAATTAGTATGAGGTGTAAGGGGGCCCAGATGACGAACGTGGTCAACACATTGAGTCAATTAAAAACATTTATTTGTTTAAGTTTTAGTTTTTTATTTTTACAAATTTCGTTCGCAGAATCAGTCGATCCATCGATCGCAAAGCCAGATACGAAGCGCTCTTCCGCAGCTTCGTCTTCGTCGCAAAATAATTCCGAAACGCTCAGAAAAATTCAAATTATTCAAATTCCTTCTCAACAACTGAATTTTAAATTCTCTCAATTTCAAACTCGATGGTTAACAAATGAAAATGATTGGAATGATCTTTGGAAAAAATCGGGAGTCGAAGGAGATGCTCCTAAACTTCCTGCGCAATGGCAAAACGAATCAGTCCTTTCTATTTTTTGGCCAAGCAAAGATGCTGTCGTTCGTATTCCAACTTTTACAGGTGCCGAAATTACAGAGACCGATGGAGTAAAACAAATGAGACTTTATTTTAATCTCAATACACCGTGCTTTGGAATTATCACGGAAGCCTCACCGGCATCACTTCTGCTGATTGATCAGAGTCTTTCCGATATCGATCGAGTTGTTATCCACACGGACGCGACCAAAACCACTCAATGTTTTTAAAGGGAAAGGCTGAAGGAATTCCTTCAGCCTTTTTCAATTATCCATTTAAATTTAATAATTATTTTGCAGCAGCAATGGCAGCACGATCAGCGGTAGTCGAGGCCATGGCTTTCTCCAGCACTTCTTTGGCCACTGCTTTTTCAATATTCGGATTTTCTTTCAAAAATTCGATGACGTTATCACGACCTTGGCCAACTTTTTGACCTTGATAAGAATACCAAGAACCACTTTTTTCTAAAATATTGAGGTCAGCGCCTAAATCCACAATTTCTCCTCGTCGAGAAATTCCTTGGCCGAACATAATATCAAATTCGGCTCGTCTAAAGGGAGATGCCACTTTATTTTTAACCACTTTAACGGTGGTGCGATTTCCAACAACCTCCTCGCCAAGTTTAATAGCGTTTGAGCGTCGGATGTCTAGGCGTACAGAAGCATAAAACTTAAGCGCGTTTCCGCCCGTGGTTGTCTCGGGATTTCCGAACATCACTCCAATCTTCATACGAATTTGATTGATGAAGATCAGCATCGTTTTGGATTTTGAAATCGTCCCCGTGAGTTTTCGAAGAGCTTGGCTCATGAGTCGAGCTTGAAGTCCCATATGACTATCACCCATATTGCCTTCAATTTCAGCCTTGGGAGTGAGAGCCGCCACGGAGTCGACAACAATCATATCGACAACACCCGATCGGATAAGAGCGTCTACAATTTCAAGCGCTTCTTCGCCGGTATCAGGTTGCGAAATTAAAAGATCATCTACGTTCACACCGAGAGCGCGCGAATAATTCACATCGATCGCATGTTCAGCATCTACAAAAGCACAAACGCCGCCTTTTTTCTGACATTCAGCGATCGCATGTAAAGTAAGAGTGGTTTTTCCTGAAGATTCAGGACCAAAAATTTCAATGATACGACCGCGAGGAAGGCCGCCAATCCCGAGTGCGATATCAAGGCCCAAGGATCCGGTTG
>JAQBPA010000023.1 GCA_028287765.1 Bacteriovoracaceae bacterium | reverse complement strand
AGGAGTATTTCTTTAGTCATGGTGACACAGTGTGTGGGGAGCTCTTGAGAAAGAGATCTCTCTTGAGCAGCAAAAATTGCTTCCGTCATTAAAGCAAAGACCGAGATAATTTTAAAAACCCCAAACGCTTTCATGAAGGTTATTTTCTTACTTGATCAAGGCTCATGTGACAAGCGGACCGTTTTGGTGCGACTCCCTTTTTGTTTTGGAAAGAATGCCGGCTGTAATCGTTAGCTTTTTTAGGAAGAAGAGCGGGTTTAGATCGGTTTTATTGACATTAATCTTTTTGACGATAAGGTGCGACCCAGTAAAACAAAAATATCGGCGACTTGGGCGGGATTTTATTTGTTTTGAAACTCACAATATATAAAGGGATAAACATTCATGAAAACTCAATCGATTACGACAAAAACTATTCATACTTTAATTCTCTTATGTTTCGCATTAGCACCATTTGTTAGCTCAATCGCTGAGGCAAAGTCGGAAGTTCGGGCTCAGTCGCAAACAAGTCCCGCGCCGTTTAAATTATTGCTGTCGACTACGAACCCTTACAATTTGAATGCCGGTGCGTTCGCGAGTACTGGCTTAAACACGCCTCAACCGAAGAATGCAATTATACTTGGCTGTATTATTCTTGGAATGGGAGCAGTCTTTATTTACGGACTTATGAAAATGTGTAAACTCCTAAATAAACCAATTAACTCTCCTCCGACCAATAACCCTCCCGAGGAAGCACTACCTTTAATTCCACCTACGAATTCTCCTCCCATCGTCAGTTATCCGGTGCCGAATTATCCAGGTTTTAATGTGTCGAGCATGACGGCAACTCGACAGTCTTCCAATGAATTTGTTCTGCCTTCAGATTATAGTTTTTGGTTTGCAGCACACAAGAATACTGCTGATGGCCAGTGGGGCGACACCTACTACATCCAGTCGCAGTGGGACGGATATTTGACTGTAACAAGTAGTATTTACGATAAAGATCATCACCTTATTCGAAAGCAAGTGGACGCAATGACATTAACAAACAATTCAAATGGAACTCATGACGCAAATGGAAAAATTGATACTTCCGGCATTGACGGACTCAATCCTCTGCCAGGGCAACCTGCATGGTTTGGCGAAGCAGTGACTGGAATGGGTTGGCTTAATTTTAATAAGTAAGGTTCGGCCTCGCATTGGAGCTCGTCCGAAAAGCGAGCTCCAGTTTTTAGGGATGTATGATGAGATATCAAATCTTTCGAAACGCTAGAGACTTGATTTGTCACAGCACTAAAAACATTTTTATTGCCGCAGGAATTTTATTTTGTCCTTTCGTTTTGCCTGCGATCGCTCAAACAAATACTGATCACATCGTTCTGTTTATAGCGAACAAGGAAACCGACTCCTTAAAATTTAATGAATACGATATAAAATTTCGCACGAAAGACCTTCAAATACTTTTTCCAAACTCTCGTATTGTGGTCATTTATGAGACCACAAACGAAAAGGTAAGAGACAAACTTAAATTTGCGGTCGAAAAAGCCACGATTATCGACGGAATTTATTTCGATTCTGAAGGGAAGAGCTTCTACTGGGTGGATGGAAAAGAGGTTCAACATCCTGAATCCAGAAAAGAAAGACTTTCTTCGGCAGCTGCATACATTGGAACTGAAAGTGGCGGCATTCATTTCTACCTCACTGATCCAAATCAGACGCAAGATCTGTTGGGCCTAGCGCTTGAAAAATTAGCTCCCGATGCAAAAATAATATTTAACGTTTGTGAGCTTTTAAAAGTGGGGGATACAGCAGAAGAAAAATTAACGATCGCTCACATGATTGCACTCAACCTTAAAATGAAGCCCGGAAACTCGCTCTATCTGAGTGAAACGAGATCCGGTGATTTTAAAGAAAAATTTAACGACCATCCGGTTATTATTCGAGGGGATTCTGTTGGCAATGATGCATTTAGGTTGTTAACGCATTTAGCACCCTTCATAAGTGATCCCATCGTCAGTGAAGCTGAAAGCGTTTGGAATAAGGGCTTTCTCTTAAAAGTTGGAGACATCAAAGAGGAAAAACATCCTTATGAACTTTTCCGAGACACTCTTTACAATACGCGAACCAATCGGGCACCTTCGGGTGTTTCAGTTCAGGCTTTAAATTTCAAACATTGAAACAATTTAGGTCTATTCATCTGAAACCAATTTCATCTCACCGACAAGAAATTGAAGTGTCTCTTTAATATCTGAAGCAAGGTCCTTTTTATAAATCGCATAGAGCCGGACATCAGGATGCAAAGTCCGAATCGGAGCTTTAACAAGAAGTGATCGCTCTTCTTTGGTAAAGAAATCCAGTTGAGCCTCTCCAATTGCCATTCCAGAAAGTAGAACTACTTTTAGCGACATCGCATCGCGCACAACAAAGGCTTTCTTGCCTGGCACTAAACTCTCATGCCAGTCATATTGAGGCTTAGGATAATAAACCCACGGCTCGTTATCTAAATCGCTAAGCTTTTTCGCCTTTCTGATTTTTGAAAATTGTTCGCGATGTCCGACGATCGAGATTTCATCTCTTTTTATATCTATCCAATCAACTCCAGTCGGACGATTCGTCCAAGAAACAAACGCAAAATCAAGTTGATCGTCCTCAACGGCTTTCAACAGATCAAAAGAGCGAGACATAAGAAATTGAAACGTTTGCGAAAACTTTTCTGATTTCTTTTTCAGCAATGGAAATAAATAATTTCGAGCGACGTGGTGGGGAGCCCCCACTTTGATCGTGCGTGTGTTAAATGAAAGATCTTTAGAGATCTCTTGGTTTAACATCGTCTCGGTTTTGCTCAACGTTGAGTAAAGGGCTTGGCCTCGGGACGTTAATTTAACTCCCTTCTTGGATCGATCGAAAAGTTTTGTGCCTAAATCATCTTCCAATTTTTGAATCGCAGAAGACAGGGCAGACTGGCTAATACCACATTGAGTTGAGGCGGTACTAAAGCTTGGATGCTTTGCCAGTTTTAAAAAATATTGAATTCGAGAGTGGTAAATCTCTGACATCCTTACAGATTATCAAACTATTCACTAAACAGCTAGATAGTCATATAAACTATCAATTTTACAGATACTAAGTAAGGCGCTATGGGTGCGGTCATGAAAACAATATTAGCTTGTTTAATTATAAGTGCTCTTATCGGCACATTTAATCTAAAGGCAGACGCTATGATAATTTTGAAAAATGAGCCTATTCAGGCAGAGACAGACATTCCAATTTGGCTGAAGTCTCTTCGTAAAATTGCTCAAACGCAAATCCGTGAATTCAAAGAGCCTAAGGCGGGATATACAGAAGTTCGAGAAGTCGAAGGTCAACCTGGGATTTACCTCAGTTTGAGTTATATGCAGTGGGATATGAATAGAATCTTTAATCGAGCAACGATCTACTCTGAAGTAGAAGTCGGAGGTAAAATAAATCAGATCATTCCATTAGGCTCACGCCGTTATCAACAAATGAATAAAACACATGGGGGTCACGATCTCAATAGTGAAACCTTAAAAGCGGTTTTTGATGAGCTGAATACGCATGGCAATAATAAGAAATTAGGTTTCAATCTTCACGAGCAAGAATTTTATAAAGATGTACTTCAGCCTATTCGTGCAAAATATAAACAATTCGTGATCGTGAGTTTTTCGCTTCAAAATATGTGGCCGTACCAAATGGTCGTAAGTCATGAAATTATTCACGGGCAATATTTTACAAATCCCAAATTCCGAGAAATCGTGCACGCATTTTGGCACAACGACGTCACAGCCGAGCACCGAGAAGAGATTAAGAAAATTTTGGGAGAGCTGAACTACGATCCAAAGAATGAAGATTTAATGAAGAACGAGTTTGCCGCTTATGTTTTACAAAGTGCCACAGAATATAGTCGGCTTGAATGCATGATTCCTCTCTACCGATTGGGCCTCATGAGCAAACTAGAAACCGCTGGGATTCATCCTTTGCAGGTAAAATAATGGACCGTGGCCCTGACTACTAAATCAAAGTTAGAATGGACGTCACTCGTCATTAATAGAATCAGTCAACCGTGATGATGACTTGGCCCGCTTCTTGTCGAAGAGTGTGCGACTGAAGCACTTCTTGTTTAACGTGCTCGTAATCGGCCTGAGTAAACTTTCCGGACTTGATGAGATCTGGCAGAACGCTATTCCATAATGCAATGAGGTAATGTGCATACGCATCCAAAGTTCTAGGATCATTTTGATCGTAGTGCATCACTAGACGCTGATATTTAAAATGATGAAAGCCAACTTGGGAAAGTAAATCCCGCATGCTTTCAGGGCTTCCGACGTTTGGATCCCCGAGACTATCTTGCTGCTCTTTGATCATTGCTTCGAGAAATCTTTTTGAAAACGGCGAGACGGCATCTATCTGATTGGGTTGCTTGATTATCCAAGACGTGCCTACATCCAGGTGAACTTCGTTGATGATAATCACTCCACCCTTTTTTACAACGCGCCGAAGTTCTTTCAGCACAGCTATAGCTTCTGAGCGAGGCATATGTTCCAAAACCCACGAAACATAAGCGCCACTCATCGAGGCATTTGCGAATTGCATTTGTTTAGCATCCATCATTTCAAATGACGTGCGATTCACTAAATCTGGGTGCTCCCGTCGAATGTTTTCAACTGCGTGAGCGATCTGATTTGCATCAACATCAATTCCAATCACTTTGGCTTGAGCAGGTAGAGCAGCAAGAAGATGGGGAGTCTGCCCAGCAACACCTGCGCCCACTTCGAGAAACGGAAATTGAGTCGCTAGAGCATGATGAGAAAGATCCACGTTTCGCCAAATATCAGCTCGAAGCATTTCTGCTTGATCTTTAAGTCTTTGCCTCTCAATCGTTAAATCGCCGGCAGCATGAATATATTTTTTATGGGGTTGATCAGTCATTGTTTGTCCTATCGCATTCATTGCTCCGACACATTTTGGATCAGATATCATTGCTGACGCAATTCCTGCCTGAGTAATTACTAAAAACAAACTGAACACAAAAATTGGAGCGTCTTTTGTCATTAAAATTCATGTCCGGTAAAATTTATTCGGCCGATAGGTGGTAAACAGCAAATGATCAGATTTTATACAGGGTGTTTAAGAATCCGTCAAAACCCCCCTCAAACGCAGTCTTCCAAGAGTCGTGGGCAATGATTGGGCGCAAGTTGGTCAAGGGTCACCCATTCCTGAGACTTTATCTCAATCTTACGGCGCATCTAAATGCTGCTCTAATTTGCCGTCTCGATGAACATCGAGTGTTGCGCAATGAAATGAGCCGCCAAAAGTATTAAAGTTTCGGAACGGACATTTGATTGGCTCCATTCCGAGATCTTTAAACAGTTTAATCATGGGTTCGTCTTGAGCTTCGACCATTACTCGTTTTTCATCGAGACTCAGAACATTCATGTTGATCCATTTGCTTGTCATGTAAAGCGTGTGACTGTCGGGAATAATGGGGCGCGGTACTTTAACAAAATCCCAACCTTTGAATAAACCTGATTGGAGTTTACGCACCAAAGATTCTGGAACTCTTTCAGGATTGATGATTACTAAGCCGGGTCGCAGTGGGACGATGGTCGCGTCGATATGCATCGGATGATTATCATTGAATTGAATGGTGTGGATGCGGAAATTTTTTCCGAGATAATCTTGTAGCCATCGAATACCTTTCGCATTCGTCACATGGCTTTCCTGCACAACCAAGTCTCGTCCGAATCGCATGAAATCTGCAGCATCAAAGGTTGGCTCATCATCATTCGTTACCGATCGAAATTCAGAATCTTCAGAATACTTCCATCCTCGAACATAGTTAGTGTCTGCTAATTTGGGCCGTGGACTTTTTATTAACTCAACTCCACGATGCTTCTCGTACTCTTGAAGTAAATTTTGATAGGGAATGCCTTCATGATATCGAGAACGCCAAGCCATTGGAGCTTCGATAATTTTATTTCCGATTGCGAGAAGATTGTCTCTCGGCATTGCAACATAGAGCCCGCCTTTTGTTTTCCATTCGGCGGTTTCAATTGCCTGTCGAAACAAATCCCCGGGATGATCTGGACGGCGAACCGTCACACCTTCTGCTTCTAAGATCCGAACAAATTCATTGAGCTCTCGTGCTGCAGCGTCGATTTGGACTTGTGGAAACGGTTGACCAGCATTTCTTCTGAAAAATTCCCATTGGTTTTCTGGGATGGTTGCTTGAATCATGACGAACGGTTCGTCTGCAACAGTAGCGCCTTCGACTCGACCAACGACAACTTCGCGAAGTGGACTCCACTCGTCGTAAGAACTCAAATGTGAAAGTGGACCAATGCATTCCTGATGAGGAGTCGACGCCGACACATCAAAAATAATTGCGAAAAGAAACGGCAAAATTCTCAAGTTTGAAATATGCATAAAGCGAGTCTTTTATAGCACAAAAAATGAGTTATAATTTTACCTCCCCATCATCAAGCGATTTTCGTGCTGCGGAATATAGACCTCTGAAATCATTACGGTATATTCTGTTACCATGTCTCAGGTCGCTCACCACTCTCTCTCTTCGGGGTAAATTTGATTCCAATGCCTTCTCGTAGTCCGGGGGCGGAATTCGATAAATTATTAAAATAACTCAAAATTTTTCAAAAGCGATCAGTCGACAGCCTGTGCACAACCTCAGCAGGAGACTGCTGAAGTTTTAAAATTCTCATCTCGCCTTTGAGCGCGTTGAGTCGAAGATAAATACGTCGGTCAGTTGTCTGGAAAAACATTTTTCAATTCTAAGTGAGACATTTTTTAGTTCTCCTTGTTGCGGTTGGATTTTCAGTTGAAAGAGTGGATGCTTTGAATTTGCTTTTAAGTAAGTGGTAGTAGTTGAGTCGGGCCCCCCGGGCTTTACGCAGACTTAGTGCCAAAACCAAATTTGTTCGTTAACTCTCGATAGAGATTGATATTCTGAAGAGAAACAAAAATTTTTGAGATAAGAAAAATTGTCTCAAATCTGAGATTTGAGATGAAATCAGCTCAACCGTGAGACGCGAGGTTTTAGTGACAAGAATGAAGATAGTGACAAGAATGATGATTGGGACAGGCTTTACCCGCCGTAGGAGCCAAAGGACGGTTCCACCCGCCGTAACTCATTAATATTATTGATTTTCATTATGGCACAGAGATTGCATCGGAATACATAGATGGGGATTAGTACGTTTAACAAACCTATGAAAAAATTAAAGTTCTTAGTTTTTGTAACCTAGATGTCATTAAATTCGATTTTACTTTTTGCCGATAACAAAGATTTGGCAGAATTTGCAGCAAATTATCGAAAAGGTCATTTGGCAGCGACTACGGAGGTGATTCTGGAAGAGTTTCAGAGAAAATTCATGCCGAGATTTAATGAGGCACAAGAATTGGAAAAAAAATTATCTCGACTCAGAGAGGCTCTAGAAAAAAGGGAACTCAACCAATCAGGCTTTGAAGCCACGTGGGGTTTAGAGGTTGGCTTTAATAAAGCGAGAGGTTTCGAGTTGGGAGCTGGAATTCACAAAAACAGATTGGGTTATCGTCCTCATTTGAGATTTGGAAAATTAGATAGCAAGAACTGGCATGAACTCAACTTTGGAATTTTTAATAATTTTACTTTGCGTTGGTGGCAAGATTCGAGAGAACCATCACCTAGTTATAATCTTTTGACGGATCGAGAGGGTTTTGTCCCTGGAATTAGCATTGAAGTTGACAACGAACCTTTTCCAAGTGTTCGTCAGATTTCGTTACAACTTCCCGGCTTAGGATACAAAGGAATAGCCGTAGTCGAAGGCAGAGGCCTGCCCTTTCTCACGGTTCCGACAACTTCAACATTGAAATTCATTTTGGCAGAGGATTTGAGAGGTGGAGTTATTAAAGCACTCAAATCGCTTAACTACAGTGACGCAGATTCCGGTCTTGAAATCTTAGAAGAAACCGTTTCCTTGCTACAAACCAAGCTTGGTTTTTCCGAATCGTCCACTACGCTTCCCGAATCAAACAAATTAGTCTCTGTGAAGAATCTTTTTAACGATGAAATTAAAGCACCACCTTCGGGGCCGATCAATGTGTGCGTAAGACTCGTCCGGTCGCTAGTAAGTGGGATGTAATATAGAAGAAGCATGCGAGGAGCAAAAAAGAAGCAAACTCACGAAATTTTCTGAAATCTTGCGAAAGATCAGGCCGAAGAATTGCGGCCCTTGTTGGTGTTTTCAACTACTCATTGTTGTTACGATTTTAAAAACTTGCTTCAAAACGACCCCCAAAGATTGGCGGAGGAGGTGAGATTCGTCCAGCCAATGGCTGGCTGAAAGACCAGACACGATAGGCTTTCATCCATGCCGCTCCTTTTCACGAAGTGAAAAATAAAAATAAGCCAAGACCCCTGGTCTTGAAGACCGGCACGTTTTGAAATGATAAGCGTCGCGTAACTAGATGGCGGAGGAGGTGAGATTCGAACTCACGATAGACTTTCATCCATGCCGGTTTTCAAGACCGGTGCCATCAACCACTCGGCCACTCCTCCTAATGTTGGCGCAGCTTTGCCAAGCGCATATAAACGTTTCTACTGGTATCGGAACTTTTTCCAGGGGAAAAGTTCCTTCAAAACGTCAGCGCATTTCAACGGTACTACGGGTATCGAGGACTTTTCCAGTGGGAAAGTCCTCTTCACAAGTTCTATAGTCGTCGATTTGGCTTATTCGAGGATTCGGAGCTTCAATTTTAAAACATTTATTCTTAATCTAATTAACTTAAACAGCAGATTGAGCGCGACTCGCGAACAGTTTAGTATCGACGGATGTCAGATTCCTGTTGTGCAGCTCCAGAGACCAAGTCACATCCTCACGATCATATGCATCACCACGAAGACGCTGCGGGCTCTGGTCTGATGAGGGTTATCAGCTCCATTGTTCTTGCCGCTCTTTCTCTTTTATTCGGCATGCCTCATCTCATTGGACTTTCTCCTTCGGATGTGACGACGTCGGTGTCATTTATTTCAGCTCTCCTTTTGATTGTTTTATTTGGCCGACATTTTATCGTGGCGATCAAAAATATTTTTCGCTCGTCCGATATGAATACTTTAATTGGGCTCGGAATTGTCGCGGCCTTTGCGCTCTCGGCTTGGAATTGGACGCACAATGAACGAACGCATCTCTATTTTGACTCTGCGGCTTTTATTGCTGCGCTTGTGATTTTGGGCCAGTGGATCGAAAGTCGAATTCGATTTCAAGTGAATAAGCGAATGTCCTCACTTGTCGGACTTCTTTCGCCTGAGGCGAGAAAAATTGAGGGTCAAAGTGAAACTCTCGTTTCTCCACAAGAACTCAAAGTGAGCGATAGAGTTCGAGTTCTCGTTGGCGAACGAGTGCCAGTTGATATTCGTCTGCTTGAGCCGGCAACTTTTGATGAAAGCATTTTGACGGGAGAATCTCTTCCTGTGAGCCGAAGAGTCGGAGAGATCGCTGTTCAAGGTGCCCTCAATGTGGAGCAGCCATTTGACGGAGAAGTGATTCGAATTTCTGCAGACTCTCTTTATGTGCAGCTTGTCGCGAATGTGAAGAAAAGTTTGAACGAACGGCCGCCTCTCCAAAAGACCATCGATCGAATTGCCACCATTTTTGTTCCTGTTGTCGTCCTTATTGCCGCTGGGGTTGCCTTTTTTTGGAAGCAAAAATTTCCTGCAAGCGAACTCTATATTACTACTGCACTTTCAGTTCTCGTGATTGCATGCCCTTGCGCTCTTGGGATGGCCAGTCCTCTCGCACTTTTAGTCGGGGTTCTTCGTGCTAGTCGAAAAGGCATTCTTTTGAAATCTCTCGATGCTGTTGAGAAAGCTTCTCAGATCGATTTAATCGCTTTCGATAAAACGGGAACACTTACACTGGGCGAACCCGTCGTTCAGCATATGAAAAGTATTGAAAATGTCTCTCACAAAGATCTTTTGCAGTTGGCACTTTCCGTCGAAGCAAAGTCTGAGCATCCCTATGCGAAGGCTATTCAAAAAAAATGTCTTGAAGAAAAAGTGACACCGATCTCGGCAAAAGAAATTCAGATTGCTCCCGGAAAAGGCGTCGGCGGCATTCTTTCAAAAGACGGAAAAGAATTGAAAGTTTTTGTCGGAAATCTCGTTTGGCTTTTTGAAAACGGATTTGATTCCACTCGCGTTCCACAAGATTTACTTTGGGATGCAGAGGGCGCCCATGAAACTGTGCTTTGGGTTGGCGTCGATCAAAAAATGATCGGCCTTCTCTTTTTGTTCGATCAACTCCGCCCTCACGCCAAAAAAGTAATTCATGAACTTCAAGACGACGGCTATCAAACGGGAATGATTACTGGTGATTCCGAAAATGTCGCAAAGTATTTTGCGAAAGAGCTCAATTTAAAATTCTTTCATGCCGGTGTTCTCCCTGACGAGAAGGCAACTATTGTGAAAAGACTCTCCGAGCCTAAGAAAAAAGGCATGGATATGATTGTCGAAGAGGTAGCCTTTGTTGGAGACGGCGTTAACGATGCGCCCGCACTCGCGGCAGCCCGGCTCGGAATTGCCATGGGATCTGGTGCTGCCGTTTCTCAGACGACCGCTGATCTTGTTTTGCTTTCAAATGATCTGCTTCAACTTCCGACTGCCCTAAAAGTATTGCGAGAAACTCGTGGTCTTATTACTCAAAATTTAATTTTAAGTTTTGGGTATAATATTATTGCGATCCCGATCGCCGCAGGAGCACTCTATCTCCATTTTGGATTTTTACTGAATCCAGGTCTGGCAGCCGGAGCCATGGCTCTTAGCAGCATCAGCGTTTTACTCAATTCGCTTCGGGCTTTGAAACGTTGATTAATTCGTTCTCGAGAAGTTCCAGTCTATTTAAAAGTTGAATTGAGTCTGATGATTTTCGTTTTTGTCGAATTGCCTTCAAAATAAGTTTTTTATCCACCAGCTCTTTAATAGATTTCGCGTAGCGAATGAAATGGAGACAATCATCAAGATCACTCTCTGATAATCTTGGAATTTTTAATAGAAGATATAAATTGAGATGTGGTCGAAAAATTTTTGCACTTCTTCCTTCGTGAAGAAGAACAAGTCGTTGTCGCCAAGAATCTATTTTTTTGAGAAAAAAGCCTGCGGCCTGATTGATCGCTTCTACGGGGATCTCAAGGCTCTCTGCAATTTCCATTAATTCTAGATTTTGTGAGCGCTCTTTAGCGTCAAAGCCTATGAAATCGATATCTTCAGTTAAGCGACTTCCAATACCCAGAAGAGGTAAAACTGTGCCTCCCATCAAAATCCAATTTCCAGAAAGCTTATCCCCAGCTATTTTTAAAAAGCGGGAAAGTAATTTTTGGTCGAGAGATTTCAGAGAAATTTGGAAATCCTTTCGACGGCAATCCTACTTAGCTTTCTAATTCGGCCCGAAACTTGCATGGGCACGAAACTATTTACAAGAGGAGATTTAGAAAAGTAACGACGATAAACGCTTGGGTAATGATTTTTAATTCCGAGAAGAAGTGCTTGAACGGCGTCGAGTTCCCTCGATCCAGCGAGTTGATCTCTCCGATTCGATAAAAAGATACAAGCGTTCCTCAACAAGTGAATAAGTCGTTCTTCACTGGGTCTAAAGAATTTATTCGACCGAATTGAAAGAAGGGGCGCGCCACATGCAGCCAATTTATTCCAATCAGGCTCTTCTATTTTTAAATCTATTTTGAGTCCCAAAATATTACCAAGTGATTGCAGAGTTTTTAGTGAAGGATTTGCGTCGCCGGCTTCAATCTGTTGGATAAACGGTAAACTTACGCCTGAAAGGTGGCTCAACTGAGACTGCGCGAGGCCAAGTTTTTTTCGCAAAACCCTAAGCTGCGAAAGATCCTGAAATTTAAGCATATTATATTACACATTATATAATAGATGCTTTAAGTGTCAAACCATCTAAAAAGGCCCTTTTTGACCGTTTTAAGACTTTAAAATCTGGTGCTTTGCTTCGTTGACGATTTTCGTCAAAAAAAAGAAGATCTTCTTATGAATTCTAATCTTCTGACGAATACTTTATTGGTCATTATTGCTGTTCTTCTTTTGGTTCAAGTCATTCAGACCGGAGTGAATCAACCCGCTTATTCCAACCGACCCATCATTAGTTCGCATACAGAGTCGCAAGAAATGGAGCAGGCTCCGGTCATGCAAACGAATATGATTTTTCAGGCAGTGAAAGCTTTTCCTGCAGGCTGTGCCGGAAAAGCTGTTCTGGCTGAATGCTCTTCGCCCGAAGCCGAAGCCGTTAAAGCGCAAATCGAAAAGTTTCAATCCACGGGTGCGGGAATCCGACAAACATTCGACTATATCGTCACGACCTTTGGAGAAAAGGTGCTGACAGATCAAGCACTTCAAATCCGAAAAATGCGAAAAAAGAATTAGTGTAGCCTTGAACGCGGATCTCATCAGAATACGAGAATCCAAACTTTTTAAAAAGCTGCCGGACAGAGCTTTTGAAAGAATCACGTCCCATATTAAAGTTCGGGCGTTCGAAGATGGCGATGAAGTTTTAAATTTTCAGAACAATTTAGAATTTTCTCAGTGGTACGGCTACGTCGTTTCAGGTCAGGTTCTTTTTGTTGATGAAGATTCTAAGCCGCTTGGACTTGCGATCAAAGATGAATTTTTTTTAGGACGCCCCTTTTCTCTTAACGAATCAGCGGTCATTAAACTTCTTTCTGTGGATAATTCCACCTTTGTTGTTTTTGTTCCTCGAGATGTGATTACGCTTCTTGCAAAAGCTTCTGAGCAGTTTTCTGAGATGATGGAAGATATCTATGACTCCATTTTTGATCGCGCCAAATTCATTCAAGCCGATTCAAATGCCAAACAAAGAGTGCAAGAGTGGTTAAAAGCTCCCGACTCCAGCCAAACGGTAGCGAGTTGGGTCATCGCCATTGAAAAGCGACGAGAAGACAGCCTCAAGCAAAAAATTCGTGAAAAAAAGGCACGCCAAAAAATTTATTTAGTATGGGCTTTGGGAATTCTTTTGTGCGCATTTTTTTCGGTTGAGTGCCTTGCTAGATTTTTGCATTGGGATTTTAGTTTTTTTTATTTTTTTAATCCGAGCTTAAAACTGGACGCTTATAAACCCGGCTCTCAATTTAATATTGCTATTGGAATTATTGGTTACGTTCTTATTTTACTTACAAATCTCCATGCGTTTAATAAATGGGCGTTTAAAAAATGGAAATGGACGCTCAATTATCAATTCTCTCAAGAGCTTCATATGTTTTTTGGAGTTTTGGGGCTCCTCTTTATTCTTCTTCATAGCGCCTTTCATTTAAAGGGAACCAATGTTGCAAATCTGGCAGCGTTCTCCGTAATGATCGTCGTCGGCACAGGACTCATTGGCCAATTTATTTCGAATCAAATTCCAAAGACGATCCGTGGAGAGACGGTGAAACTCGAGCAGTTGAAGGCGGAACAAGCGAAGCTGCGAGAAAAAGCCACACTTTTGATGAACGATCAGTCGATGTATAAGACATCCATTTTGATGCTTTCAAAAACAGCGCCCACTTCGGCAGCGCAGAGTTTTTTCTTGGCCCCTTTATTTTGGGTTAGAGCCCGCCGACTTCGTGCAACTCTGGAAACACTTGGTTTAACGGGAGAAAGTGCAAAGCTCGCGTCGAGTTACGTTGTTCAGGAATTTAATTTGAAGCAAAAGGTAAAATTTTTAGAAATTTCGCACGTCTTTTTTAAACGCTGGATGATGATTCATCTCCCGATCGGCTATCTCGTCTACTTCCTGGCGACAGCGCATATCATTCTTGTGACGCTCTTTGCTTAAGCGGCTTCGGTCCCGTAAATTCTGCCCTTCCACTCCGAGCGGCGACCGAAAAAATATCGAATGGCCGAAGTCCATGTCATGAGCAAATAAAGGCTTCCGATGAACGGCATTAAAAAAGTAAAAAAAGGTGAGCGTCGATAATAAACGAGAATGGGTAAATAGCTCAAAACCATCGAGATCCATCCGAGTGCGCAAAATAGTTTGAGTGGTCTTGAGGGTGAAAGAGTGAGACCTAAAAGCGGCATCCAAAACATCGAGAGCATAATAAAAGTGCAGGCTACTAAAAGGAGAGTGGAATATTTGAGTTGAGTGAAGGCCGAGCGTGCCACCATATTCCAAAGTCCTGCCAAATCTTTATAACCCCGGTGACTTTTTACCGAATGACTGAGTCCTATCCAAGTATGAAATCCTTTCGATTTGACCGTTTGTGCTAAAGTGCAATCGTCAATGAGCGCGCCGCGAAGAGCACCAAATCCTCCAATTTTTTCAAGCACGTCTGTCTTTAAAAGAATGCATCCACCTGCCGCCACTCCGAGTTTATGTTTGCGAGAATTTCCAAGAGAAAAAGGATAAAGAAGTTTAAAAAAATAAACGAATGAAGGAATCAAAAGTTTTTCATAAAAAATTTCCATTTGAAGTTTCGCCATGATCGAGACGAAATCTAAATTCTCGCTCTTCATTTTTTGAATGAGCGCGGAGAGCATTCCTGGCGAGAGTTCAATGTCGGCATCGAGGAGTAAGATGGTTTTAGTTCTTACGTGCTTTCGTCCTTGCTCTAACGCCCACAGTTTTCCCGCCCAACCTTGAGGGAGCTCACTTCCAGAAATGATTTGCAGATTTTGCTCCGTGGTCTTACGCGCGATTATCGCCGTTCCGTCGCTCGACTGATCGTCGACCAATATAATAGAGAGATTTTTTCCCTGCGCGTTGAGGCCTTTCATGGTGGTTTCAATGGCCTCGGCTTCATCTCGAGCCGGAATTAACACAGTGACGTCTGAAAGATCGGTGGCAGCTCCGGTTACGGCTTCAAGATGTTCTCTCGTGCTCCAAGGCCTCCAGGGTAAAATCAAAATCGAGATCCAACAAAGAGAACCAAACGCTGCTGTAAAAAAAAGGATGTCTGCCAACATAATATCCAGTGTGGTCGCAGACTTTTTTAGATTTGTCGAGCGAAGGGGCCCTTATTTCTTTTGAAGGGAGAAGGAGCGGAGGACGGTTTTTCCTTTTTGGAACTCAATCGTCTCAGTGATGAGGTTCATTCCTTCGGACTTAATATCCAGTCGGTACCTTCCCTGCAGAACTTTGAGAGAAACTTGGCCACTAGCATCTGTATTACCGACGACGACTTGACCCGTGGTCGTATTGGTCAGCGTAATACTCGAAATGAGGCCGGCGCCATTTTCGTTTGAAACCGAGGCGACAAAGTCAGCTAATTCTGCGCCAGGAGTTGGCTTTCGAAGTTCGATATCTAC
>JAQBPA010000018.1 GCA_028287765.1 Bacteriovoracaceae bacterium | reverse complement strand
CAGTAATAAACGCAATCATGACGGGCTCGAAGTCAGAATGGATTCGAGCCTCTTTTGTTCTTTGATCAAAAAGACTTGCGTATGAAGTTCGGCCCATGAGCTGATCCCAAAAGCTCCCTTCGCGAGTATGAAATCTGTCATTGCTCTTGGAAGCACAGGCCGACAGACTTGCTACCAAAATCATAAACGCTAAACTTCTGGAAAATGAAAATTTCATATCTTTAAGTTCTCAAAATCACTTTTTCGAAACAAGCTATAAAGCTTAAATCCTTCTTTCTCGATATTTTCACGTCCGCCTTCTTCTCGATCAACCACCGCCGCGATTCCAAGAATTTTCCAGCCGTGATCCTTTACTTTTCGGGCAGCTTCGAGTCCGGAGCCCCCTGTCGTGACCACGTCTTCAAGAATGACGATCGGGGAGTTGGGCGGGAGTTCATGACCGCCTTCGATGAGTTTTCCGGTGCCGTGACCTTTGGCTTCTTTTCGGACAATAAAAGCATTGATGGGAAGCTTTTCGAGTTGCGAGGTGTAAGCAACAGCCGTCACGAGAGGATCAGCACCGAGAGTGAGGCCTCCAACGGCTTTGGCTTCGGGAAAATATTTTTTAATAATCTCAAACAGGCCTTTTCCGATGAGCACAGATCCCTCGGCCGTAAGACTCACTCGCTTCACATCAATGTAAAAATTTGATTTTCTTCCAGAAGCGAGCGTGACTTCTTTTTGTTCGTAAGCTTTTTCTCGTAAAAGCGTTAATAATTTCATGAAAATAGTTTCGCAAGCTTAAGAGCCAGCGCCTAATCGCCTTTGATTATTAGTTTTCCCGTAACCAAATCGAGCGGAACATTGAGCTTTCCGCGCACAAGTTTTTCAAAATTCTCGGAAGATAATTTGATCGCGCAGTCCGGTTCGTCAAGGGGCCCCGATTTAATCTGAGGATTTTTTTTGGTAAGATCTAGATTCCAAACGTCATCATCGATTTCAAACTGATAACTGCAATCAAGGCCTTCAAGTGAACTGAAATTTTCTTTTATTTTTTTGTTCATTTTAACTTCCAGAAAATATTGAGCTGAAAAAGGCATTTTTTCTTTTGTAGCCATCATGAATTCTTTCCTTTCGAATTAGAAACCAGCCAACTAAAAAACGGGCTTCGATAAAATAAAATAAAGCAGAGTGTCAGAATTGAAAATGAAACCGCAAAAAGACTCAAAGCAGCGATCCATCCAAACTGAAGACTGGCCAAATAGGTCGCAACACCTAAAAAAATAAAACCCAGGCAACCGCTGACTCCATATCCAGGTGTAAAAAATATTTCCACAAAACATAAGAGAAGTGCCGCAATCGTTAAAGCTGTAATCCAAGATTCCATTCAGTACAAAGGTGGAGAGCCCCCTCGGGGTTGTAAAGTGATTATTTGACTTCAATCGTTAGGATCTTTTTTGTTTCCCGACCTCGACGATAGCCTCTTTACAAAAATGAGAATGCTTTCCAGGCTCGGTGCTAAATCCATTTCGATAAAGAATAGATTGAGCTTCATTTTCGAGCGCCCAAATCATAACTTTAGGTCCGCGACCCGGTCTGTATGTTAAGGCAAATGCTAAAACATAAGTAGCCATCGGAGATTCTAATCCGCCAGCTTTTTTGTCTGGCGACCAGCCCGTACCAGGACTCTTTCTCTCTTTTCGGATAATAAATCTTGAAACGGCGGCTACCTTATCTCTTGTCCAATAAAGCTTATCTAGAAGCTCTGCTTCTTCTGGCATTAATCCGCTCGTTTTTTCTTTGGTGACAAGTTCATCAAACATCTTCGGATCACCGACTTGAACTCTTATCGCGGGATACTTTCGCAATTTAGATTCAAATGCTTCATAAAAACTTAATTTGTTTTTGTATTGTGAATAGATCCAAGTTCCGATCACTCCTTCTTCTCCATCGGCGCGAAGATTTGGAATTCCGTGAGCCTTGCAGAATTTAACAGCCAGTACTCCCTTCTCTTCTCTTGAATACTTTAGCCATTTTTTTAAAAATCGCTCTTTAGCGGAAATGGATGTGATTTTGTCTTCGTCGTCTTTAAGTGAATCTAGTGACTCTGGCTCATCAATAGAAGGAACGGTCGATATATCATAACGTGCAACGAGATCAGGAAAGATTTCGCCTACAGACGGGCCTTTTTCATATTTTGGAGCTGGCGTCGGTTTTGCTGTAGCTTTTTCTTCGCGAGTATTTTTAGAAGTTTTCCGTTCACCATCTTGGGCCCAGATCATTGCCGTGGAAAAAATAATCAAAAAGCAGCTAACAAGACTGACCCGCCAAAGAATCTGAATTTTTTTAAAAAATACGATCAATTTCCACGCATCCTTAACTCCCAAAATTTGCAAGAATTGTGCCATTTAAAGGTCTGCAAAAAACGCTTTTAAACCGGTTTAAATGCAATATTCTTGTGTATCGGAGTCGCTACTTGTCGCAAATCTAGGAATCCTTGTCCAGTGCTGGGAATCCGAAGGATTTCAGTAATTTAAAAGAAGAA
>JAQBPA010000006.1 GCA_028287765.1 Bacteriovoracaceae bacterium | reverse complement strand
ATGAATGTCTCATCATTGACGAAGCCATTTAAATAGGGGTCAAACCGGTTAGGAGCCAGGTTAATATTCAACCTGGCTCCTAACCGGTTTGACCCCTAAAATAAAAAAATGAAAAAGAATGAAACGTTTTCAATCGCGCATATTGCGGTCGCTGTTCCGGGACTTCAAAAAGCACTTCAATCGGTTGAGCAAGTTTTAGGATTAAAGGCCGGGCATGTGGAAGTCGTGGATGAACAAAAAGTTCGACTACAATTTGTCGAAATTGGCGGCGTGCGTTTTGAGTTTCTTGAACCTACCACCAGTGATTCTCCTATTTCAAAATTCATCGAAAAACGTGGCGGCGGGATTCATCACTTGGCTCTCTACGTTTCGAATTTGGAGCAGAAATTAAAAGAACTCAAAGAAAAAGGTGTACCGCTTATTAATGAAACTCCTCAGATCGGGGCTGAAGGCTGCAAGGTTGCCTTTTTACATCCGAAAGCGATGGCGGGAATTTTGGTTGAGCTTATTGAGAAATCGTAAAAGTTCTCAAAGCTTTTTTGGCGTGATCGACCGCTTCTTCTAAGCTGCTTGTCATAAATGTCTTTTTTCGATCAGACATAAGATTCGTTTTCAGAATGACAGTCGCGGGCTGCTTTTTGATTCCCGTGATGATGGCCATTTTGTTTTGAGAGTGGAGGCTTTGGAAACACGTCTCCAGTGCCACGAGGCCGGTCATATCTAGAATGGGAACGGCACTTAAATCAAAAATTACCACGCGAATATCTTGGCCAATTTCTCCAATGGCTGAGATGGCTTTTTGTGCAGCGCCAAAAAAAAGAGGGCCTGCAATTTCGTAAAGTAGAATTTCCGGAGGGAGCGGCTCTTTAAGAATAGGATGTTTTTCTTTTGATATCAGCTGAGCGGAAGTCAAATGGGACATTCGGCCCATAAACAAAAGTGCTGCCAAAACGATGCCGGCACTTACTCCGATGACCATATCAAAAACAACAGTAAGAAAAAAACAAATCAAAAGGACAGCAACATCAGATCTCGGAGCTACTCTGATAATGCGCGTAAAATGTTTTAGCTGTGCCATATTGTAAGCAACCAAAATGAGAAGCGCAGCCATCGAAGCCATTGGCAAATAACCGACATAAGGTGCAAACAAAATGAGAACTAATAAAATAAAAATTGCATGAATCATGGATGAAAACGGAGATGTTGCGCCAAAACGAAAATTAGTGGTCGTTCTCGCGATCGCTCCCGTTGCTGCAATTCCGCCAAAAAAAGGACAAACTATATTTCCGATGCCAAGAGCCACGAGCTCGGAGTCGGGATCGTGTTTTGTTTTTGCCATTCCATCGACTACAACTGCCGATAAAAGAGATTCGATCGCGCCGAGCATCGCGATGACAAACGCGGAAGGGAGAAGACTTTTAAAAAGATCGAGATTTAATTGAAGAGATGAGCCGTTTGGTCCGGGCTGTGACCACGGCCAAGCCAGCGATGGAAGAGATTGTGGAATTCCTGGAATCAAAACGCCGTCCTTCACGTAAGAAAATTTGGATTGAATAGTTGAAAACTGAATATCTGGAAAAAAATGTTTGGCAAAAAGAGTTCCGATCGTCACTAAAGAAAGAGCGGTGAGAGGGGCCGGTATTTTTTTATTCCAACCCAAAGTCATTTTTGAGAAGAAATCCCTCGGCCAAATAATCAAAAGACAAAGAGTTGAAGCTGCAATTAAAAACTCTGTCATCGAAGCCGTGGGTGCAGCCTGAATTAAAATCTTAAGCCGCTCGAAATAAGTCTCAGGCATTTTCTGAATTTGAAGCCCAAAAAAATCTTTGAGTTGAATCGTCCCAATCACCAAAGCGATTCCAGAAGTGAATCCTGTTGTTACGGGGTAGGGAATAAATTCAATGAGTCGTCCTAATTTTAAGATGCCCATCAAAATAAGGATGACTCCCGCAAGAAATCCTGCAATCAAAAGACCCCCGAAGCCGAATTTTCCTACGATCGGAACGAGAATGACGACGAATGCGGCCGTCGGCCCCGTCACTTGAAGGCGAGAGCCTCCAAAGAGTGCGACCAGAAAACCCGCGAAAATTGACGTGTAGAGCCCGAACTGGGGAGCAACATCCGAAGCAATGGCAAGCGCCATACTGAGCGGAAGCGCCACGAGGGCAACAATAATTCCCGACATTAAATCAGATAAAAAATTCTTTTTGGAATAACCTTCTGAGAGTCTTTCTCGAAGAGCCGCAAAAAGTTTAATTTTTTGCGGCTCAAATCGAAAAGAAAAAGTCGAATCTTCTGGAAGTTCTTTATACCTATTCGGCACTAGAACAAAAGATTACTCGTTAGACAGCAATCGCAGCAACAGCTTTGAGGGGAGTTGCAGGAGCTTTGATAATTTGTTTGATTTCAATCGCGGCCTGTTTTTGAAGGGCATCGATAAAAACTAAACTTGCTGCTCCGACAACACCGGCTTCAATGAAGTTTGAATTCTTCATGAGAGTCGTGCTCAAAATACGAAGTTTGTTGTGACGAGCAACGTAGGATCGCTCCATTGTAATTTGGATCATCTTTCGGCTAAAAGCTTTCCATGCGTTGGTAAGTCCGCCTGCAAAACAAATGGCTTGAGGATCCAAAGTATTCACGACATTGGCGAGCATAATGCCAAGGGCATTTCCCATATCATCAAAAACTTTTTCAACAGCTTCGAAATCAGAAAACTTATTGCCCTTCTTCCAAAATTCATAAAGTTCTTCAGGATTTTTTGCCGTAATTTGCGGACAACGATCTCGAAGATCCGAAAGAATTTGAACCATTCCGGACGAACTTGCAAAAAGTTCAACCGATCCACGGTTTCCTGTGGTTTCGGGAGCTCCTTGAGGATCAACCGTAATATGTCCGATTTCGCCGGCCATACCCATACTGCCATGATAAAGATCGCCATTCAAAAAGAGCGCGCCACCGATTCCAGTGCCCAGTGTTACGTAAACAAAATTGTCGTAAGGCTTACAGGCACCAAAAACTTTTTCGCCAAGTGCGGCAGCATTAGCGTCGTTATCAATAAAGACAGGAAATTTGATCTTTTTTCGGAGCTTTTCGTAAACGGCAAATCGTTTCCAATCAGGGAATTGAGGAGATTGAATGACGAGTCCCTTTTTTAAATGAAGGATTCCAGGAATTCCAAAGCCAACACCAAGGAGATCTTTGGCAGGATCACAGCCTGGAGGGGGATTTTTTAACAATTCATCCACAAGCGAAACAAGTCGGCCAAGCACTTTTTCTTTGCCTTCGGATACTTTGGTTTCCCATTTAATAGGATCAAAAAGTTGTCCTTTAGTGCTCACCCAAGCGCCGCGGGTATTATCGCCCCCGAGATCAACGCCAATGGCCCAACCGGTCAGACTTCCAATTTTAGGAGCCAGTTCCGATGCAGATTTTTGAAATGTTAAATTATTTTTCTTAGTGGTTTCAGTCATTTTTCCATCCTTCGTCCAGAGAAGTTAATTTATTTCGAAGCCCTTAAGCTTGCGAATAAGCTCGTTTTTAAGCCCATCCTTTTATTGCACGCCCGCCCCCCAAGAGCAGTCTTTTTGGGGACTAAAAGTTCAGAGAGACTTTTACCATAAGTTGGGCATTTTACTGTGGAAAAATTTTGGGTTTTATTTTTCATTCCCCTAACATCAGGAATTTTCTATAAAAGGTAATGGTTTATCGCGATTTGCCTTGCATTCCAGAATCGACATTTAGGGCATGATTCGCGGTATTCTGAATACCTATCTCGACGGATTTCTGAGTTTGGCCTCGGATAAGGAAGCTTCACGCCTTCTGCTCATCGACGAGTCGCTATCGGCCGAGTCGCTTTTGGACCTTCTTCGGCAGTGGGTCTGGCTTCAAGATCTCGATCAAGCTTCATGCTTAAAATTAAAGCTTTGGTTTCAGCTATCTTATTCCGATTTGTCTCTGATGTTTGGCGTCTCGAGGAGAGAGGTAAATCAATGGCTAAGAAATCAACGCGTTTTGCTTCTTCCGACCTATCGACCGACACCCAATTTGGCCGAGGGTCTCTCCTGTTTTATGGTGGAGCAACATTTAAGCCCTTGGCTTGATGGCGAACTCGACGATTTAAAAAGAGCGAGAGGCATTCATTCTCATTTAGGGAACTGTCGAAATTGCCAACAGCGTCTTGAGAGTTACCGTGAACTTCAATCGCTCATTCTTTTAAGTCGCAATCATGAGCCAGAGATTCGAGAGGACGAATGGGAGAGTTCTATTCAGAAGTTGAGAAGCGAAAGAAAAAAGCAAGTTTCACGCGTTTTCATTTCACTCGCGGTCATTCTTGCGATTTCTTCACTTCTTGCCTGGGCGATTTTCTCAAAACCTGAGAAAATGCCGAATGTCTATGAAATCCAAGGTTAGTAATGATTAAACCGAGACGACTTAAAAAGGGAGATACGGTTGCGATCATTCGACCTGCGAGTCGATTGAAGCCCGTCTATTTTAATGAAGCAAAAAAAATGCTTCGCAGTCTCGGATTTTGTGTGGCGGATTATGAAGGACGATTTCGAGCAGATAAGTTTTTCTCAGCGAGCGACGAAGATCGGGCGGAGGAACTTCAGTGGGCCTTTTCGGAACCGGGAATCCGAGCTGTATTTGCTGCGCGCGGAGGTTATGGCTCTCAGCGTACTCTCTCTTATATATCCAAGGCCATGAGGGCGAAGTGGCGTCCTAAAATGCTCATGGGTTACTCCGACGTGACTTATCTCCACCAGTGGATCCAAAACCAAATGGGCTGGGTAAGTTTTCACGGGCCACTTTTGGGAGCAATCAGTGCTCAGATGGTTAAAAAGACGATCGATGATGTCTTGGCACTTCCCCGAAAACCAGAAATCCAAAAATGGAGTGAGATTTCGAATATCGGATCCAAGAAAAAAGCTCGAGGACGGCTTGTGGGTGGAAATTTATCTCTTTTTCAAGTGGCGGGTCCTGCGGCACTTCCCAAAAAGCCGCTCATCCTTGCGATCGAAGAGACGAACGAAAATTTTTATCGGATCGATCGAAGTTTGGGAGCGCTCCAAGACGCTGGCTATGCAGATTTTATTCAGGGCATTGTTGTGGGAACATTGAATGGCTGTGGAAAAGATGACGGAAAAGTTTTTGGTTTAAAAAGAATTTACGAAACTCTTAAAAAACTGACCGACGGACCGATTTGGCTCAATGCTCGGTTTGGACACGGGCTTCAATCGAAGCAACAGCGAATTCTACCGCTTGGTTCAGAAGTTCAATTGTCTGGAAATCAATTTAAAATTCTTGAATCGGCTGTTTCCTAATTCATGTTGAAGTCCCCTCTTAAGCGAAGAATTTCCGAAAAGCTAAAAACGCTTGTTCTAGAAGGCGCTGGTTCGGGATTTCAACTCGTCCTCGGATTTAAAAATGAAAGTCTCGGTTGTTTTACGGCAGGAGTGGCCGATTTTAAAAATCGACGAGTGGTTCGTAGGTCGACTCGATTTGATCTGGCTTCTCTCACCAAAATTTTAGTTGTGATCGATCTTTTGATCAAAGCTCATCAAGAAAATAAAATTTCTGATTTAAATTCGCCTTTGAAAACTTGGTTTCCTTTTTTTTCTTCTGACCTGAAGAATCGGACGATTCTTGATGTTCTCAATCATCGCTCCGGACTTCCACCGATTTTCGAATATACCAACGAAATAGGAGAGGAGCTTCCGTCTCGAGATGATCGCATTCGCTTTTTTTTGAGAAAGATCGACGAAACTTATCTTCCGCATCCGAGTGATGGCGCCAAAATTATTTATTCAGATGTTGGCTTTATGCTGCTAGGACTTTTACTGGAGCAGGCTTATGGAAGACGTCTTCAACATCTTTACGAAAACCGAGGGGAACTTTCTTATGGACCCATTTCTTTTCATGCCGAATGGTTATCTTGGCTAACGGGAAGTGGAACGGTTGCGGCCATTCAGAGTCTGGATGCTAAACCGAAATGGCTGAAGGGAGTCGTGCAAGATCCCCGCGCGCAGTGGCTTGGTGGAGACGCGGGTCATGCGGGACTTTTTGGAACAGCGGACGGAGTAGAAAACTGGGGAAGAGAACTTTTCATGGCTTATCATGGAAAGAGTCTTCATCAGAGCGATCGGATCGTTCGAAAGTTTATCGATTTTGATCTCCCGTTAAACGGAAGTTATTTGAATGGCTTCGACACACCTTCGAGAGAAGGCATATCACAATCGGGATCTCAATTTTCAAATACGACCATCGGCCATTTAGGGTATTCGGGATGTAGCTTTTGGATGGATATCGAAAAAGGCATCCGAGTGACGCTGCTTTCGCATCGTTTTCAGCCGGGAATAGAGCCTGACAAATTAAAAAAACTCAGACCCGCTTTTCATGATTGGCTTCACGCCGAAGTTTTTTCAAAGCTTCGCGTTTAAGGCGCAAGAATCACTTCTTCAAAACCACCCTCCGCGTTTTTGAAGATCATTTTTTTAGGATGATTCACATCGGGCTCAGCGCCTCGAAAAATTTTGGAATCAATGTCCGCAATATCTGTAAGTTGATAGTTTTTAAATTTGTGATCCAAATAAATACCCTGCGTTTTTTAAAATGAAAGTGGTTGAGTTTGAGAAGGCTTAAAGACCCTTGCGATCATATAAAGGTAATTTCTAATTTCTTGCGGCGTCGCCACTTCAGTACCGGAAGCAGTTGAAAGATCCAAAATATTTGTTCCCGAAATCGTCACATCTTTTAAATCGTGAGCATCTGCGATTTTTTTTGCCGCTAGATAGGTTTCAGGGTTATGAAAGTCCGCCCGCATATAAAAAATGTTTCCATCAAACAGCAATTGAAGCTTATGGAAGGCCACTTTGGAAGAAACGATTGAAAAGAAAGGATCAGAAACCATTTCTGCGGTCGCGCCGGCCTTTAATAATTCTCTGGGATCATAACGATTTTTGAAAAAGTAAAATAAAGTATTTATTCTTTCTGAGGTAAAAGGAAAAGCCTTTCGATCGTAGATAAAGTCGCCAACAGGATGCAAAATTCGGAAGTTCATCGCGAGCTGATGATTTAAATATCCGGCCACAAATTTGAGTTGCTCATCATTTACCTTAGGATTTGCGGCCAAACGCTTTAAAATATTTTCTAAAAAGGTACGTTGGTTCTCAAAAACATGGGGATGAAGTAAAAACGGAGTCTTATTAAATGAATCTATGAATTCAAAGGTTTTTTCGATCGATTCAGAGTGAAGAGCTTCAGGAACCGGAATGCCTGCGATCCAAGAAATAAATTCAGACGGATTGCGTGCAGTAAGAATAAGCGGTTTAAATAAATATTCTTGAACCTGCAGCGTGCTTAAAGACCAATCGGCAAAAATAATTGCCTTCGTATTTTTTTGAACAGCGAGATCCCATGAATTGTTTTTTGCAAATGTTAAGATTAAATCCGTTTGCTTTCGGTCGATTCCCATTTTAAAAACATCGAATTCATTGGATGCAAAAAATTCTTTTCCAGGAGCTGGTTTTGAAGTGTCTTCAAATAGAAGACGCCCAGTTTTTCTAAAATGACGAATATTTTTTGCCATATCAAATGGGCCGACAGAAGTAGCGAGCGCTCCATTAATGGCTGGGAATTTAAGTGGCTCATATTCAAATGATTCAAAGGCAGTCATTTTTCGACTGCCTAGTTCCTCTACCTTTTGAGCACAAGCAGGAGTCGGCGACAAAGTGATGGAATGAACACATTCCGCTCGAAAAAGAAGGAGCAGAAGCAGAAATTTAGCCCTAAATTTCATTCATACACCTCTACACATTCCTCTATAAGATGCAAATTCGATGCCATCTTTGGCAGATTTTAACACCTCAATGAGACCCTAAAAGTGGGGCCTCCCTCTTATGAAATTTTTGCGTGGGGCTGAATGAGGAGCATTATGCGACGCAAATGACCCAATTTGCTTTTCCTGATTGGCTTGATTTGAGCTTCTTCTTTAAACTCATTGAATGGATGCTCCAAAGCCAGGAAGTCGTATCTATTTTTTAGCCATCTGTGGAACCGGAATGAGTGCGCTCGCAGTTCTTCTGAAGAGTCGAGGTTACCAAATTGCGGGCTCCGATATTGCGGCCTATCCGCCGGTGGGCGATTTATTGAAGCGAGAAAATATTCCTGTTCATCTTGCCTATGATGTTGAGGATCTGAAAAAATTTGCTCCCGATTATGTCGTCATCGGCAATTTTGTGAGGCGGGATAATCCTCAAGCGCAGTATGTTCTTGAATCTAAAATTCCGTACGGCTCCTTTCCGAGTACCCTTGAAGATTTCTTTTTAAAAAAGACTAAAAATTTAGTCGTTGTAGGAACTCACGGAAAAACGACAACGACGACTTGCCTTTCACATCTTTTAAACTTTGCTGGCTTAGATCCGAGTTATTTAATTGGAGGAATCCCCGTGAATCTTCCTTCGAGCTCTCATTTTGGAGAAGGAAGTCATTTCGTCATTGAGGGCGATGAGTATGACACCGCTTTTTTTGATAAAGAATCCAAATTTCTTCACTACCGTCCTCTCTATGCCATCATGATGTCGCTTGAATACGACCACGCTGATATCTTTCCAACCAATGAGGCTATGGAAAAGATGTTTAGAAAATTCATACATCTTGTTCCTGGCGATGACGGAATTATCTTTTACTGCGCGGATTGGAAGCGAATTGGAGAGCTCCTAAAAGAAGAGAAACCCAAGGCAAAACAGATTTCTTTTGGTTTTTCGGATGAAGCGGGGCACACCATCGAAGACTTCTTAGAAAACGAGAAGGGAATGTCCTTTATAATGGACGGTACTCGTTACCAAAGTTCCCTTACGGGGAAGTTCAATGCTCAGAACTTGGCCGCTGCGATTCTGGCTGCAAGGGCGGCGGGCGTGAAAGAAGATGTTCTCGTCAAAGCGATTGCTGAATTTCGAGGAGTGAAGCGGCGGCAAGAGGTACGCGGCGAAGTCGGGGGGCATCTTGTGATCGATGACTTTGCTCATCACCCGACAGCAGTTCGAGAAGTCATTCGAGGGATGCGTGCGAAATATCCGAAACACAAAATTGTTGTTTTCTTTGAGCCTCGATCGAACACATCAAGACGCGCGATTTTACAAAAAGAATTTGAATCTGCGTTTTTGGACGCAGATGCTGGATTTATTGCGCCGGTATTTAAAATCGAAGCTTTGCCTCCTGACGATCGTCTTGATATTCCCAAAATTGTAAAATCTCACGCAGCTCACGGAAAAAAAATATTCGGCCCTATAATGCAGGAGGATATGTTAAACGAAGCCGCGGCTCTATCAAAAACAGATTCCTGCGTTTTTTTGGTCCTTTCGAATGGAAATTTCGATTCTTTGCATGAGAAGTTGCTTTCTCGACTCAATGTTAAGTAAATTACGGTTATGAAAACAATTTTACTTTCTTCTCTCAGTCTTTTTGTATTTTCTTATCAATTTTTAGAAGCTCGCGATCTTACTTATAAGTTTGGCGTCGGATATCAAGAATCTTACACCACCGCACGAGTGAATGACGACGGCACTTCGGCACCTGCTCACATCAATGGTTTAGCGGCCTCTTACGGTGTTTCTCGAGAGCTTCAGCTCGGTGCTTTTTTTGGCTTTGTACAAAATTTTGATTTTACAATGGTGGGGCCGACTCTTCGTTATAATTTTCAAAGACTCATCAATCGTGATGCGACCGTTTGGAATAACCTGAACCTATTTGCTGAGCTCGCCTTTTTGGCCAAGTTTGGTGGGAAATCGAAAGGCGGAATTACCATTCATGCTCCTTCTCTAGGATTTGAAATTCTTCCGTTTACATCAAATAATTTTGCGATTTCTACGTCCGCCGGTCTCGTGTTCGATTTTGTTGAGAAAAACAAAATGGGTTTTACGCAGGGCTTACTGGGCGATCTTGGCGTCAGATATTATTTTTAAGAAGTCATTCAATCTATTTTAATTCTTCTTGGTGCATTTATTTAGCTTTAGAAGCTCTGTGCTCACCGTTTTGCTTTAAAAATTCTATTTGTTAAGACGAAATTAATTTTTTTTCGTGATCACCTATTCGTTGACAGGATGCGGCGACATTGGATGAAGTGACTTACGTGGGTTTGAGGGGTTTTTTCGAACATTTTAGTTTTTAAGTTCCGGCGAGGGGGGATTACGCGTGGTACGTAAGAATTGGATTTCTGGGGTTAAGTTTTTCGTCATATTTTTGGGCTTATCGGTCAGTCAAGCCTTTGCGGCGCCTCAAGGCTGTGGAGACAAGTTATCAAAAATTGCGCGCGCTCGCTTGGATACCAACCTTCAGACAGAAAATCTTGATAAGCTCTCTAATAGTTTAATGTCGTGGCTTCATCGGGAGCGATCTATTCCTGATATGGAAGAGCTCGCCACTTATGCGAATGTAGATTTAGCAAAAGTGCCCGCCAAGAAAAACCAACGGCAATTGATTGCTGATTTGGTTTCTTATGCGAAACAACATCAGCCCGAAGAACATCAAAAAGTTAAAAAGGCTGTCCTTAAAGAAGTGATCGGCTTTATGGAAGAGCATTATCGCGAGCCGACAAAAGAAGAACTCGCGAACCTCTTAGGTGTTCCTGACAGTGATCTCGAGATCGTTTGTGGATCGACGGATAATTTGTTCGAACAAGTGAAGTCGGTTTATCCGGCGGCATTCGAAAGGCTTCAAAACCGAATCGCTTTTTCTTACGCCAGAATGGCGATGAAAACAGGACGAACTCCCACGCACGACGAAATTGCGGGGGCGATGGAGATTTCTACTAAAGAACTCGATGAACTCTTAAAAAAAGGAGAGCTCTTTAAAAGTTATGAAGAAATTAAGGCGAAGGCGATAGCTCTTCGCCCGAAGTCGTTTTCTTCTGTCATTGATACCGATGTTTTTACCGAAGAAAAGACCATGCGCCTTGTCGAGGCGATCGAGAATCGAAAAACGATGATTCACACGACCGCAGTTGCAGGTTCTCCAGTGAATGAAACTTTCTTGAAAGCTCTTCTTAAAGCAGCAGAAGAATTGGATGCCGAAATTATCGTTCGACCGCAAAATATGATTACGACGGGACTTGATCCTATTTTATTGAGCACTCCACGTGTCCACATTGTTTTAAATACGGTTGAGTTAGGCGAAACTTTAGCTCTTCGTAAGACTCCACTTACTGCAAAGCAAATTAAACCGCTTATGGGCCTAAACAGAATTGGCCAGCGCGGACAGATGGAGATTTTTTCTTCGCCAAAAATGATGGTGGATACAGTTCCTACGATTGAAAATTCGGATTCGCCACATATTACATGGACAACAGGCGCGATTACGGACCCTTATTACGCTGGCCCGAAATATATTCAGGGGCGAACTGATGAGATCGCCACCGAAGATCATGTGATGGGTGCAGTCATTATCGAAAAAGATATGGAGCCTAACGGAAAAGTGATCGAAGAAAGCAAAAATGACTTCCATATTCGTCATGTCGAATTCATCCCTGAGAAGAAGGGGTTCGCAGATCTTAATAAATTTTATACGCCGGATTCAGTCACAACGATCAAGAGAATGAAAGTTTTAAACTTAGGGGACTCGCATCCTGGCGATACAGATCCAGTGCTCTTTGCCACTCTTCCAGAATTAGTCTCCTTTCTTAACCCTGAAGAAATTCTAATTGAAGATGGATTTAACGGACATTCTTTAAGTCATCATAACGAAGATAAGCTTATGACGAGATCTGAGCTCGTCATGGAAGGAAAGCTTGATGTCTGGCAAGAAATTCTTCTCGCCGCAGGACAGATGGCTGCGATTCAAAAAATGGCTCCCGATGCGATGGTAATCATGAAAAATGCGAACCACAACAATTGGATGACCCGATGGCTTGAGTCAGGGAAGTTCATGAATTCGGACATCAATCGTACGATCGGAGTCGAACTCCTGAATGCCCGTCTTCAGGCGAAGAAGCAAAAACAGGATCTTGACCCTCTCGAATATGCTTTTTTAAAAACAGGGTTACTGGATCCGAAACGCGTGAAATTTCTCAAAGTGGGCGAGAAAGATCATGTCGGCCCCAAACATCGTCGAGTATATACTCATTTACATGGCGATTTTGGAGCGAACGGAACGAAAGCTTCTCTTGAAGCGATTCGCCAAGCAGCCGGTCGAGCGATGACGGCGCATACACACACCTATAAGCGTCTGAATGGAGTGGTGAGTGTTGGAACAATCACAAAATATATACTCAGTTACAATAAGCAGGGTTTTAGCAATTGGGTTCAATCGGTCGGCATCATTGGCGAGAATGGCGAAGAGCAGATTCTGATGTTTAGAAACGGAAGATGGTTTGCTCCTCGTGATACAAAGGCTCCGTCTGCGAAAAAATTCTTTGCTCCCGGCTATCCTGAAGTTATTCCCAATAATAAGAGAAGTGATGGCGAAGGTCAGGTCGATCAACACGGTGGGGGATAACTTCGAGTTTCTTGGACTCGGTTTCATTTTAATTTCTTAAGTTTTATTTTATAGAGGAAGTTGGTTAATCATCTCTATCTTTAAAATTGTTAAACATTGACTCTGCCTTTTTCGAGGAAGTAATCCTGTGTTTGGAAAAAGGAGATAAAGGATTATGATAAAACTCGTTATTAGTCTTACAATTGCACTCAATTTATTTTGTTTTTCAATAGAAGCTCAGACGAGCGAATCATCCGGTGAAGCTAAATCTGCAGAAACCTGTGCTACAGTTGTAAAAAAAGTTGCTTACTACGCCCACCCAATTTCAATTTACGGAAGCGCTCAAGAGAAGCGCGATGTTGCCCTCATCGAAAGTCTTGGATTTGAAGTTTTAAATCCCAACGCCCAAGAGCATGACCGTGGATATAAGGAGCAGGGGGGAATGGCTTACTTCGAAAAATTGATCAGAGACAAAACACATCTTCTATTCTTTCGAGCTTTTGCTGATGGCACCATTCCAGCTGGTGTAGCAAAAGAAATCGAAGTTATGAATTTTGGTCCTGTAATTGAACTTCCAACAGGAATTAAACGTCGGACTTTAAGCGTAGACGTTACCAGAGAGGTTTTAAAAGAGAGCGGAGCTAGATGATTTTCACCTTTTAATAAAAAGATTTCGAAATGAACCCCAAGAATTCTTTTGGGACGATAATAAAAGCAATTTGTAAAAAACCTACGTTCGAATTCTTCCAAGTGCGATTAAAGGAAAATAATTCCGATAACCATCGTATCTCAAAAAGAAATGCTGAGGAAATCCGGTCCCGGTAAACTCAGGCTCTTCGAGTCCATCGGCCACTTGCCTTGAACTTAAAAACGAAATGCCTTTTTGAATCGCTCGTCCAACTTCGGGCTGGTGATATTTGGCAGTTTGCAGTGCCATCATGGCCCATGCCGTTTGACTTGGAGTCGACGTATCGTGAGCAGTTACTCGGTTTAATCCGTAAGAATCGCAGGATTCGCCCCAGCCGCCGTCTTGATTTTGCCGTGCGAGAATAAATTTTATGGCTCTTTGAATATAAGGAGAGTTGACAGGTTCTCCACATTTTATGAGTCCAACAATCGCTGCTGTTGTTCCATAAAGGAGATTCACTCCCCAGCGCCCAAACCACGAACCATCGGGCCTTTGAGTTTTTCTCAGATATCGAATAGCGCGTTTTACCGCTTTCGTTTTTGAAAAACCAAGTTCGCCTAAAGTTTCAAGAACGTGACCGGTGACATCGGGATTTGACGGATCGATTAAAGATTTTAAATCAGCAAAAGGAATTCGATTGAGAATGGTTTGATTATTGTCGCGATCAAATGTTCCCCAGCCACCATCACTATTTTGCATAGAAAAAAGCCAATGCGTTGCTGGCTCGAGTTCTTTTACTGTCATTCCAAGTTTATGAAGGACAAGAGTCACGACGGTGGAATCGTCGACATCGGGGTAGAGTGAGTTTTCATATTGAAAACACCAAGCTGCAAAAGGATGTCCTCGTTTTAACTTCGCTTTAAAGGCCCAATCACCTTTTGTTTGAATTCGTTTTTCCCAAAGATATTCTTTCGCGTGTTGTAGGCGCGGATCCAAAGGAACTGCTCCGGACTCAACAAGGGCAAGTGCACTGAGAGCTGTATCCCAAATGGGCGATACACAAGACTGCAGCACAGCAGATTCCACGCTTTCTCTTGGATTGCGAACGCGAATTTGGCTGCTTAAGCCTCGCGTAAATTTATAGAGAGCTTTGAGACCTTTTTGAATAGGCGTCTCGGAAATTTCCATTCCCATCGCATGAAGAGCCATAATGGAATTCAGCATGGGGGGTTGAATTCCACCCCAATCACCGCTCAATTCTTGATGCTCAAGAATCCATTTCCTGGCCCTTTGAACGCAAAAATTTCGAAGGGGTTTGATCGGAATCTTAGATTCGTAAACAGAGACACCTTTATTGATCGCCACAAAAACTTGCTCCCAATTGATCCACCACATATCCCAGCGGCTTGATTTTATAATCCAAGACTCGTCAGCTTCTGGCGGCGGAAGAATGGATGTTTTATATTTATCGGCGGGATCTTGATAGAGCTCATCCATATTGAAGTCGAGCTTCACAGTTTTTTGAAGATGAAAGAGAATGGTGAGCGGAATGATCGTGGTTCGAGACCAATAAGAAAACTCGTAGATATGAAAAGGAAGCGCCTTGGGAGCTAAAAGAATTTCTGGCGGAATCATGGGAACTCCGTCCCACGGGAAAAGTTCAAAAAGCGCGAGCCAAATCTTTGTAAACACTCGGCAGGAAGCGATGCCACCTTGAGAAAGAATAAATTCGCGTGCTTTCATTAAAGCGGAATGGGTTTTGGCGTAGCCGGCCACTCGCAAAGCAAAATAAGCTTCGATTGAAGCGCTCAGATTTCCTGGGCCGTTATAGAAAATATTCCAAGATCCATCTGGGCTTTGTCTGTCCAAAATGCCTTGAGCTAGTCTGCGAATTAAATTTTTGTCGTCGAGCGCAATCCAGCGATGAAATAAAATAAATTCTGCATTCATCGTAATATTATCGTCGAGTGCGAAGTGCCAATGTCCGTCTTCTTCTTGTCGGCTCCAAAGAACTTCCTGAAGATGTGCTGTGATCCCTTCTATTTCACGCCAAGGCGCAACTTCTGTCTTCAAAAGATGAAAGGGATTGATCTGTTTTTGGGCGGGTTTCAACAATCGGATGATATAGTGAGAAGGGGGGCGTAAGTCTAGGTTTTATCTGCTTTTAAGCCGTGATTTTACTTTAGTCGCCTTCAAGAAATCTTAAATCTTTTCCATAGGTTTCGGGAACAAAATAGGTTCCCAAAAAAGCAAGGGCTAGGAGGCAAGTCCCAAGGATGACAATGCTCGAAATAATACCGAAGGGTCCCTTTAAATATTCAAAAACTGCCGCAACGGGAACGAGCGAGCCGCGAATAAAGTTGGGAATGGTCGTGGTCACCGTGGAGCGGAGATTCGTTCCAAACATCTCGGCAGATGTTGTCATGAGCACGGCCCAATAGCCAATCGCACATCCAAGAAAAAAGCACATCAAATAATAAAACGCGACCGTTTTCACGGGGAAATAAATCAAGAGACCCAAAAAAAGAACAATCTGAAAAAGGAAAATAAAAATGATCTTCCTTCGACTGCGACAAAGTTGACTTGCAAGACCGCTCGCAAGATCACCGACAGCGAGGCCAGCATAATTAAAAAGAATAGCGGTACCCGCGACGACGCCTTCGTTGATTCCAAGAGCTTTGCCCACTTCAGGAGCAAAACTAACGACAATGCCGACGACAAACCAAACAGGTGCTCCAATCAAAATGAGAGAGATATATTTTTTAAATCGAGAGGCATTTGTAAAAAGCATCTGAAAGTGCCCACGTTTTACTTTTTGATCTTTGATTTCCTGAAAGAGGCCCGGTTCTCGAAGTTTTATTCGCAAAACCAAAAGCAGAAGGCCAAGACTGCCTCCAAAAAAATAACAAATTCTCCAAGAAAAATAATTTGCAGCAAGTGCGGCAGTGACGGAACCTAAAACTCCAAACGACGCGACAATGGTCGTTGCAAATCCACGTTTTTCTTTTGGAAGAATCTCGCTTACAAGAGTGATCGCCAGACCGAGTTCCCCCGCGAGTCCGAGTCCTGCTACAAATCTCCAGAATGCATAAGCGTCAATAGAATGAACGAATGCATTGGCAAGATTAGCGATTGAATATAAAAAAATGGATCCAAAGAGAACCGTTACGCGACCTTTTCGGTCGCCAAGGATTCCCCAAAAAATACCTCCGATGAGAACTCCAAACATTTGTTTATTGAGAAGCGAAAGTCCTACGGAGAGAAGCTGATCGTCGGGAATACCAATAGATTTAAGACTGGGAACGCGAACGATTCCAAAGAGAAGCAGATCAAAAATATCGACGAAATAGCCAAGTGCCGCAACAACAACGGCAAGATTGAGCACCTTTTTTTCAAAGGCGGAAATCGGACTTACTTTCCGGAAGGAGTTTATTCAACGGGCTTATTCAACGACAGTGATTTCGTCTTCAAGAGCTTCAGACGAAGTAAAATCGAAGTCCTTTTCTTCAGGAAGCGATTTCAAATATTGCTCCTTTTCTTGCCGAGTTAAAAAACCATGTTCGATTTTTTTATCGGTGAGTCGGACGTCAAATTTACCTTCAGTCGAGTGCGTAGTGCTGAATTCAGAGTTTTTAGACATGATGTATTTATTGCCTCGCTTTCCCAATAAGGTCAAGATTTGAGAATGAAAAATCCATCGTCCGATCACACCAGTTCTCCGGAATCCACCGACAGTTTTTGCCGAGCCCTCTTTAATGGGCATCTTCTAGAGGATCGAATTTTTCCGTATCCCGATGCTGATACGGGTCCCTGGGATGATGTTCGTGACGTGATCGTGAGATTTAAGGCTGATAAAGTCGATTCCAAGAAAATCGACTCCGAAGCCAAGGTTCCGGCCGAGCTCCTTGAAGAAATGAAGCAAATGGGGCTTTTTGGCGTAATTATCCCTGAAGAATTTGGCGGATTTGGAATGTCGGCGACGGGTTACTCCAAAATTATGGAGGCGATGGTGCAGTGTGATTCTTCTCTGACACTCATGATCGGAGCTCATCAGTCGATTGGAATGAAAGGTCTTCTTCTTTTTGGAACTCCTGAGCAAAAAAAGAAATATCTTCCAAAACTCGCAACCGGCGAAATGGTCGCTTCGTTTGCGCTAACCGAACCCACGAGCGGAAGCGACGCTCAAAGTATTAAGACGAAGGCGGTACTTTCTGCCGACAAAAAATATTACACCATCAATGGCTCAAAACTTTGGATCACAAACGGCGGTTTCGCTGATTTTTTTACTGTGTTTGCAAAAGTAGACGTCGAACAAGACGGCGAGAAAAAAGAAAAAGTTACCGCGTTTATCGTTGAACGTTCGATGGGTATTAAAAGTTTATCGGAAGAACATAAACTTGGAATCAAAGGAAGCTCGACGGTTCAACTTGTTCTCGAAGACGTAAAAGTTCCCGTAGAAAATTTGCTTGGAGAACTCGGCAAGGGTTTCAAAGTTGCGATGAATATTTTAAATAGTGGTCGTCTCGGTTTAGCGGCCGGATGTATCGGTGCTTCCAAGATGGTCATGAATGAATCCGTGAAATATGCGGCAGAACGAAAACAATTTAGTCAGCCAATCACTAATTTTAAAATGATCAAAGCCTATATCGCGCAAATGGAAGTGACGACTTATGTTCTTGAGAGCATGGTTTATCTCACTACATCTTGGATCGATAAAAACGTGCACGACTACTCGATGGAGTCTGCGATTTGTAAAGTGTTCGGCTCCGAAGCTGCATGGGAAAACGTGAACCGAGCGCTTCAGATCGCGGGTGGGAATGGTTATATGAAAGATTATCCGTATGAGCAGGCGCTTCGTGATTCGCGAATTAATCTTATCTTTGAAGGCACGAATGAAATTTTAAGACTCTTCATTGGTCTTACCGGTCTTCAATCAGTCGCGCAGGCTCTCCAAGGAACCCAAGGCGCAGTTAAAAATTTATTTGAAGAACCGATCAAAGGATTCGGCGCTTTCTACGGTTACGCGTCAAAACGCCTTCGACAAAAATTTTCGCCGGATATGGCAAAAAAAATTCATCCGCTTCTCGCGAATCAAACGAAGAGTCTCGGCAAATCAATCGCTGAACTTTCAGAAGCGTCCGAAGCTGTCGTTAAAAAATATCGAAAGAATGTAGTGGATGAGCAACATGATCTACGAAGAATTGCGGATGTCACGATTGATCTCTACGCCATCTCAGCAACACTTGCGCGAGTGACATCTGAAATTGAAAAGAAGGGCGAAGAGGGAACGATTCACACTCGTCAGATTGCAGCCGTCTTTACAAGTCAGGCAAGAAGACGAATTCGCGAAAACATCAGAAGCTTAGAGCTGAATAAAGATAAGGCCGTCGACGCCATTGCGGACCGAGTCGTGAAGCGAGTGGCTGGATAACTTCGGGGCGACAAGATGGATAAAAGTCGACTCGAAGCTTTTAGCGACGGAGTTCTCGCGATCATCATCACGATCATGGTTCTCGAGTTAAAAGTTCCTCATGGTGCAAGCTTTGCAGACTTGGTTCCGATGCTTCCCATCTTTTTAAGTTATATTCTCAGTTTTATTTACGTAGGGATTTATTGGAGCAACCATCATCATCTTTTTCATGCAGTAAAAAGTGTAAATGGAGGAATTCTTTGGGCCAATCTCCATATGCTTTTTTGGCTCTCACTCACACCGTTTGTGACAGCTTGGGCTGGCGAAAACCATTTTTCAGAATGGCCGGTCGCCTGTTACGGTTTTGTTTTACTCATGTCGGGCACAGCGTATTCTATTTTAACGAAGGCTCTCCTTAAACATCACGGCCGTGATTCATTTCTCGCGAAAGCGCTCGGAAAAGATACGAAGGGAAAACTCTCCATCATCTTTTACGCAACCGCCATCCCGCTCGCGTTTTGGATGCCAGCGATTTCTTGCGCGATCTATATCTTAGTAGCACTCATGTGGATCATTCCCGACAGGCGGATCGAGGCGAAAATTTAAAAACACGGCGCATTCCTCGGATCTTGACTCGGAGACTACCTGTCGCTAGTTAAGCGCAGAATGTTGAAACCTCTCATCGGCCTTTTAGTGGCTCTAGCGTTTATTTCTTCGACACCCCTTTTTTCGTCTCAAGCTTGTTTGGATCAGATCGTTCAAATTTCAAAAAAGGAGGATATTCGACTTATATTAAAAACACTTCCATTTGCCCAAACACCACGAATGAAAAATTTTCCGTTTATGGATGAAGTAGAGGCTTATGTTGAGTTGATGCCTGTTGAGGGCCTTCCTTATATCTTTGTTCGGAATGATTCGTTTTTGGGATCGTCAGTCATAAAATTAACCGATGATGTAAATCCTCGAAAATGGAAAGCGACCCCTGGTTTTACTGTTCCCTCTTTGGGCTTTAGTCAAAAATTAGGCACATCCGTTTTATCGAATCGTTTTCTCGTATCGCCGCATGAATTTTGGCTCCAACCTTATCCGCGGATTAATAGTCCATTAAATAAAGAAATTTTAGTTATGGACCATCAAAACCCACGAGCTCCAGTTCGGATCTTAAAAATAGATGACGCAGAATTAAAGCCAATCTCAATTCCACGCGAATTAAATGACAAATACTTTTTTGGCCTTACGCGCGTGCGTAAGGCTTTCAACTTAGCTCTCTCTCAAACAAAGCCCTATTTATTTCTCAGTTTCGAGACTGGAAAAATTCTCAAAATCGATCTGCTTTCAGGCAAAACGGTCGGCCGTCTAGAGCATATCTCCAATATCGGTGGCGCCAATGTTCTTCAACCGCCTTCCTTATCGGTCGGCGAACATTTTTTGGTGACTCATTCTACGGACAGGAGCAAATCGCAATTGATCGACATCGACACTTTTAAAGTCCTCCGTGAACTGCCTCATTCAGAGGTGACTCAGTTTATTCCTGAACTTCCGGAAATGTTTTATTACGATTCGTCTGGCGATTACTTTATTTTAACTAAAAATCGTATCGTTCGCTTAATGTCGTCGCCAAGTGATTTGCCTTTTAAAAAGTTACCTGAAAACCGAACTGATAAGAGTGGAATGAGAATAGAAATTCACTCCATCAAAGAAGGTCCGGTCCATCAAATCCCTTCTACTTTTGAAGCAATCCGCAACGCGGATATATCTAAGGACGAATCTTCACTTCTCGTCATTGAAAACAAAATTGAAAGCAAAGAGCTTGTACTCCATTTGTATGGACTCGAACCATTAACTAAAATCGTCAGCCAAAAAATTTTGGAATGGCAATCTGACCGAGCAAACGGACAAGTGTCCGCCTCTACGGGATCTTCTATTCTAAGTCTTTCAGACGGTTCATGGCTGGTTGCGGTTGGTGTTTGGGAGCCGATTTATTCTCACAGTTCTGGAGTGAAATTAAATGATGACAGCAGTATGACAATTTCAGAAAATAAAACCTGTGATATCACCCCTTGCGATCCGGGCGCAGGAGAACTTACCGTATTTCACGTCTCAAAAAATGGAGTGAAAAAAATTTTCCAGCAACCTTTGGCTTATCCCATTCAACTGTTAAGATTAAATGAACTGGGGCAGCTGCTGATTCAATACGACCTTCAGAAAATTGTAAGGGCTAAGGTCGTTACGACTGGTGAAGCGTTTCCAGCTCCCGGAGTTCACGTCTTTTCGCTCGAAGTAGCTAAATAAAACTAATCTGACTTTTTTTCATGTGGATTCCGGACAGACGATCGAAGCGAAAATTTAATTCAAGATAAGATTTCTTACAGAGGTGCAGCCTTTGGAAGTTTAGCCAAATAGTTTAAAATATTAGGGCACTCAGCTAAGTTTTTTCTACTAAACAGCGTTTGAAATCGAAACGAGAAAATCAAAAATATTGCTCTGACCCTTTTCCCAATTTCCAGAAGAATCCCATGAACTTACTTTCACGACTTTGAAGCTCAAAACCAAGGGATCCGGCGTCGGGGTCCACGGGATGCTCGTATGTATAGAGACCGAAGCGAATGGAGGATGAAGGATCCGAAAATGCCTCTTGGCTCGGCTAGGAGCGCCATTTGAAAATAAAAAAAACCCTCGAGCCATGGAGCCTTCTCAACAGTCGCTAGAATTCGCGAAAAACCGGGCGGTGCACTTTTCGGATCCTTCATCCTCCATTCGCGCCAAAAGGACGCAAAGACATGCGAGCATCCCGAGGACCCCCGACGCCGGATCCCGCCGATTCATCCTCCGAACCCCACGTCCGAAGCGCAACAAAGTTATAGGCAAATCGACTTGACCCGCCTCCCGAATTCAGCGAGTTTTTTCGAATGCCATCACCAACAGGGGTAACCCGTTTAATTCGCAAGACCAAAAAGGCCAACCAAGGAAAACGACGTAAGAAATTGAACGCCAAAATTGGCACGATCAATTTTTATAAAGCCTTCGCGGTTGCTGCTCCTGCGCTTGTAAAAGCTGCCGCTCCTAAAGCTAAAAAATCGGCTTAAATTTTATAATTCTTTTTCACAAATTCAACTGCATCTTCGCGTGAGGCAATTCGTCCTTCGAGTTGCTCGGTTTCAAGCGATTCCAATATTTCTTTAAATTGGGGTCCCGGTTTGAATCCGAGGGCAATGAGATCTTTTCCGCCGATGAGCGGTGGAGGAGAAAGCTGCTCGTGAGAAAGTTTTTCGAGTTCTGATTTGCACAAATTATAGAGCGTCAGATTTTGATGGCAAGCCATGCAGTCGAAATAATGCATTTTTAAATGCAAATCGAAATTTGGATTCCTCAGGAACCTTTTTAAGGTCGAAGGACGCATTTGAGGTACATCTTTAAATTTCAGGTGGTCACGAGTGAGTTCAGCGACGATTTCGATCAGATGATTGGAAGCCTTTAGTCGTCTCAAAATAGTTTCTGCCATCTCAGCCCCGACGTTCGTGTGATTATTAAATCGAATTCGATCGGGCGGCTCGTGAGAAAAAGTGGGCGGCTTTCCGATATCATGGAGGAGGCAACCCCAAGCGAGCTCCGGCGATACGCCTTCACATCGTTTTAAAAGTAGCATGGTATGCACCCATACATCACCTTCGGGATGGTGCTCCGGAGGCTGTTCGCAGCCTTTCATCGCGAGTGCTTCAGGCAAAATGAAAGCTAAAAGGCCAGAGTCCGCGAGATCGTTAAATGCACGATCGGCGTTTGCACTCGTCAGCATTTTCGTAAGCTCCTCAAAAATTCTTTCTTCTGAAATTTTCGTAATGAGTGATGCCTTCGATTGAATCGCGCTCCAGAGCTCGGGATCTATTTTGTAATTGAAACGAGCCGCAAAGCGAATTGCGCGGAGCATTCTCAAATGATCTTCTTCGATTCGAAGGTCGGCATTACCGATCGCTCGAATAATTCCAGCTTCCAAATCTTTCTGACCCCCGACCCAGTCCAGTACTTTTCCTTCTGAGGGATCGAGTAGCATTCCATTGATCGTGAAGTCTCGTCTTTGTACATCTTCCTTAGCCGTCGCGATGACGACTTTCTCGGGATGTCTTCCATCTTTAATTCCGATGTCGGCGCGAAAGGTGGCCACTTCCACTCGAAATGGATTTTCTTCTTCAGGCGACATCACCAAAATCACATTGAAAGCTTCACCAACCGGAACCGTGCGCGGAAAAATTTTTCTTACATCGTCAGGAAGAGCATTCGTCGCCACATCAAAATCTTTGGGCGTTTTATTTAACAAGAGATCTCGAACGCAGCCGCCTGCAAAGACCGCTTCAAAGCCAGCGGCCTGAAGTTTTTTGACGACAGAAATCGCAAAAGACGTGAGGGGATCAGCGTGGTTCAAATCAATCATTTCTCCCTTTATATGGAAAAGGGGTCAGGCCCGCAAGGTGCCATACCTCTGTCATTTGGCTACAGCTTCCATTTGGCTACTTTCTATTAACCACAAGTATTGGAGTCGAGTCGCGGATCCGGAAGAGGAGTTTCAGATGTGAGGGAAAATCGGGGCCGACATTCTTCGGGAATGTCAGCAACCGATTTCCCGTTTTGAATTGGAGTGCCAAGCAGCTTCGCTCTCGAATTTTTGCTCGGGCAGAGTCACAAAGGGGTCAAGGCGCGGCACCTTCGGGCTTTCTATTACCCACATCTTTTTTGCAAAGATGATTTCAAGGGCTACAGAATTTAAAATCTTGAAAAACCCGCCGAATTCTCCATTTTTGGA
>JAQBPA010000265.1 GCA_028287765.1 Bacteriovoracaceae bacterium | reverse complement strand
TTTGCCACCCAAATCAAATGGGCCGGCTGAAAACCTAAGCTTTTTCCACAGTCCCCTGGGCAAAGTGCTTTTTTCTCGGCTCGATCGGCTTTTACGACAGGATCTTTTTTTTCCAGATAGAGATCTAAGGAGACATCAAGGGCTTCTTCCATGGAGACAGGCTTTCGCTTGGAACTCGAGAGCAGCGTTTGAACTCTTTTCAGTTTACTCAGAATAGCTTCTGAAATGCCGAGCTTTAAACAAAGTCGATCTTCGGAGACTTGCCGGGTCGATTCTCTCACGTCTTCCGGCTTTTCTTTCACCACCTCTCGCTCTAATTCTCGTTTAGATAAATGAGAGGCCTTTCGAATCCACTCGTCTTTATTTTCGGTTGTAATCACTGAAACGATCCGAGCAGCTTTAGATAAAGAGAGATTCCCGAGAAGGATTTCTTTTTTATGTTCTGGAATCTGAACGGCTTTACGAGCGACGGACATCAGAAGGTAGGAGTTCGAATCCGAAAGAAGGAGAGCTTTTTGAGCATATTCGAAAAGACTCGGAAATCCAAAAGCTAGATAGACTTTCTCCCGATCCACTTCCTGTAAGATCGAGAGAAGATCGGATTCCAATTTTCGAAAGTTTTGAGAAAGCACCAGCGCTCGCTCATGAATGGCTTTTTGTTGAGAAGTAATCATAGAAATCTCCTTTATTAAAAAAAGCCTAACATAGCTTTTTCAGCAAACGAGACGTCCTCCAGATTCAAAAGAAAATGAGAAAACAAAAAATAAAAAAACAAAATGATAAAAGCTCCACAGAAGCAGAATTCTTTCGTTATGAAATATTTTCAAACGCAAAAGCAAATCCAAAAAAGATATCTAAAATTTTCATGTCAAATAAAATATTTGCAAAAAAAGATTTTACTTTGCCCGAGCAAAAATTCGAGAGCGAAGCTGCTTGGCACTCCAATTCAAAACGGGAAATCGGTGCTGACATTCCCAAAGGATGTCGGCCCCGATTTTCCCCTACATATGGAACTCCTCCGACTCGACTCCGAGAGGACGAACGCGGACTCCCGAAGGACGAAAAATCGCACCGCCAGCCCCTTCCCCTTTCAAAACTTTATGTTAAAGTTCTAAGCAAATGCTCGAATCCATTGTAGCTAAAAATTTGCTTCTAAAAACGGATGAACGACGGCATTTTTTTGTAAGTGTAAGCGGAGGTCTTGATTCCGTTATTTTACTCCATGTGCTTTACCTTCTTCAAAAGACCTATCCTTTGGACCTCGAAGTTTTTCATGTCAATTTTCAGTTGCGTGGAAAGGAGTCAGCGGGGGACGAAAAATTTGTGAGCGAGCTGGCGAAGCATTTAAAACTTCCACTTCATTTGAAGAAAATTAAAATCCGAAAAGGATCGGCTGTTCAGGAGTCTGCTCGACTTGCGCGTCTCGCTCTTTCAAAAGATCTTCCGGGAGGGGAGCTTGTTGAGGCTCATCATGGAGATGATCAAATTGAAACTTTTCTTTTTCGTTTGTTTCGCGGCAGTGGACTTCATGGCCTCTCCGCAATGTCCATTAAATCGGATCGAGAAGGAAGAACCGTTTGGAGGCCCTTTTTAGGAATTTCGAAGGCCGAGCTTGTTGAATTTGCCAAGAGCTATCGACTTCGCTTTCGCGAGGATTCGTCCAATAAAACTCTTAAGTACGATCGAAATTGGATTCGCCTTCAAATTTTGCCGACCATCGAAAAAAGATTTCCCGCGGCGAAGGGAGCCATTTTAAGAGCCATCGATCAAATTCAACAAGCGGCACTTTCGGAAACGCTTGTAGGAGCCCCAGAATCTCTGCGTCATGGGTGTCCTTGGGATCGTTTAAAAAGTCTAACAAAAAGAGAGCTGCAAAACTGGATTCACGGTATCTTTCGTAAAGATTTCGGTATTTTTGTCTCGCGACAGCAGATTCTTGGACTGGCGGAAAAAATTCACGAAGGCAAAGCTTTTTCGTTTAACGCGCCCAAGGGTCTCATTATTCGAGGAAAGTTGAAATCGAGAACAGTGCCAGAAGCAAAGATTGTCGTTTTAGCGACTAAAAAGCAGTTTATTTAGCCCTCAAGGGATGACATTTTAAGAATCGATATTATAATAAAAAAAGATTTCACCATGAATTCAGGATTCAAAACACTTTTACTCTGGATCGCCTTAGGCTTAGGCATCTATTTATTTATCGAAGTCACAAAGCAGTATCAGTCCTTTGTTGCTCCAATCGATTATTCAGAATTTCAAAAGGATCTCAAAGCTAAGAAGATCAAGTCCGTCACTATCAATGGAAATATGATCGAGGGCGACCGCGAAGCCGAAGACGGCAAAATCGGTAAGTTTGTGACGATTGGACCACCTGTTGTGGACACTCAGTTCATGGACAATCTGATGAAGTCAGACGTTAAAGTTTATAAATTCAAACCACCTCGTGATGATAGCCTTTGGCAGCTCTTTTTGAGTTGGGGACCAATGATTGTTCTCGTCGTTCTATTTCTGATGATGATTAGAAATATGCAGATGGGCGGCGGCAAGGCCATGAGCTTCGGGAAAAGTCGCGCACGCCTCATGAAGGAAGAAGAAAAAGGAAAAGTAACTTTTAAAGACGTCGCTGGCATTCCGGAAGCTAAAGAAGAATTACAAGAGATTGTTGAATTTTTAAAGGATCCCAAGAAGTTTCAAAAATTGGGCGGAAGAATTCCGAAAGGTGTCCTATTAATGGGCGCTCCAGGAACTGGAAAAACTTTGATTGCAAAAGCCATCGCCGGTGAAGCGAACGTTCCGTTCTTCTCTATCAGTGGAAGTGATTTCGTTGAAATGTTTGTAGGCGTGGGTGCTTCACGCGTCCGAGATCTATTCATGCAAGCTCGAAAAGCAGCTCCCTGTTTAATTTTTATCGATGAGATCGATGCCGTAGGCCGTCATCGTGGCGCGGGTCTCGGCGGAGGTCACGACGAGCGTGAGCAAACCTTGAATGCACTTTTGGTTGAGATGGACGGCTTTGAAGGTAAAGAAGGCGTAATCATTTTGGCGTCTACCAATCGTCCCGATGTTCTTGATCCAGCACTTCTACGAGCTGGCCGATTTGATCGACGAGTCGTTGTTCCGCGACCGGAGCTCAAAGGGCGTGAAGAAATTTTAAGAGTTCATACACAAAAATTAAAACTCTCCCCGGATGTTGATCTTGTGGTGATCGCGAGAGGAACCCCTGGGTTTGTCGGGGCGGATCTAGAAAATATTTGTAACGAAGCGGCTCTGTTGGCAGCACGGACCAACAAAGATCAAATCGAGATGTCTGATTTTGAGAAGGCCAAAGATAAAGTCATGATGGGAGCTGAGCGAAGAAGCTTAGTTCTTAACGACAAAGAAAAGAAAATTACGGCCATCCATGAAGCGGGCCATACACTGGTTGCAAGAATGATTCCTGGCACCGACCCGGTTCATAAAGTGACTATTATTCCTCGTGGAATGGCGCTTGGCCTTACCATGCAACTTCCGGAAGAAGATCGTCATAATATGACGGCTCAAGAGGCCATTAATATGATCACCGTTTTATTCGGTGGCCGAGCCGCAGAAGAGCTTCTCTGCCAAGATATTACGACCGGCGCCGGAAATGATATCGAGCGCGCGACTGAGCTGGCTCGACGAATGGTGACCGAGTGGGGAATGTCAAAGATCGGACCCGTTGCTCTTCATAAAAAGGAAGAACACGTATTTCTTGGAAAAGAAATCGGAACAGGGCGGGAATTTAGCGAGAAGACGGCCATCGATATCGATGAAGAAATCAAACGCATTTTGATAGAAAACCATCAACGAGCCAAATCGATTCTCAAAGAAAATATAGAGAAATTAAAGAAAGTTTCCGATGCTCTTCTTGAGCGTGAAACTCTGGATGGAATTCAAATCGACACGCTTCTCACAGGCGGCGTCCTCATGCCCGTCGCTTTTGCCCTTGAAACCAAATCGTAAACATTAAAAATCAACTGACGTAGAGCTTTCTATAGGTTCTAATAGACCTCTGTGGAGTACATAGGGGATTTCATTCGTTTTGTTCGAGAAATGCTTCCGCTATTTCGATGGTGGGATTTTGTCGATATTTTGATCGTGGCATTCATTGTGTATCGATCGTTTCTTCCCATCAAGGGAACTCGAACAGTTCAAATTCTCGTAAGTTTTGGTGCGCTCGCGTTTATTTATTGGATTGCTTATCATGTTGAAGCTCGAACCACGCGGGCTCTTCTCGGAAGTGTTTTCGATAACCTTTTTATTATTTTTGTTATTCTTTTTCAGCAAGATATTCGACGTGTTCTTTCTCAGATTGGTCGAACTCCTTTTCTTTCAAAAGCAGAGTCGTTCAAGGACGGATATATTATTGAAGAGTTGATCAAGAGCACGGTCTCACTCGCGAACAAAAAAATTGGCGCTTTAGTCGTTATCGAAAGACAGGCGGAGGTTTCTGAATTTATCGAGTCGGGTGTTGTCATTGATAGTCAAGTTTCTAAAGAAATGCTGACCTCCATTTTTCTTCCCGTATCGCCACTTCATGACGGTGCTGTGATTATTCGAAAGGGTCGCATAGCCATGGCGAGTTGTTTCTTGCCGCTCACTCTCAATACAATGGCATCTAAATCTATTGGAACAAGGCACCGCGCTGCTGTCGGCTTAACAGAAGAAACAGATGCCGTTTGTGTTGTTGTTTCTGAAGAAAATGGAACGATCTCGATCGCGTCTGGCGGAAGAATTACTCACAATTTAGATGCTGCCCAACTTCGTAAATTGCTTTTGGAGTCTCTCTAATCATGCTTCGCAAACGGAAAACTTTAGTTGAATGGTTCCAATCAAAAGCAATGCTTCAGCTGTTTTCACTTTTGGTTGCCATTGTTGCGTGGGCAATTGTCAATTCGGGTCAGGTCGTTCAACAGCGACGAACGATTCATCTTCAATACATTCAGCTGCCGAAGGATCTTGTATTTCAACGAAGTCCTTTGAAAGAAATCAAAGTCGATCTGACGGGATCGCTGTATCGAATTCGCTCAATTCCGGATGAAGATCTCACTTATCAGATCGATCTTTCGAACGCAAAAGCGGGCGTCGTGCATGTGGAGATGGATGTAGAGAACTTGCGTTTACCTCTCGATGTCGAAGCTTCTCATTTAAATCCTCGCGCCTTTAATATTCATCTTGAAGAAGTTTATATGAGACCTCTTCCGCTAAAGCCTGTTTATATTGGCGCTCCAAAAGAAGGCTATCAAGTGGGAGTGGTTAAATTAACGCCCGAAAACATTTCGGTGACGGGTCCTAAATCAATCATTTCCAAACTTTCTCAGATAGAAGTTGAGGTTCCTCTCATGAATCGCGAACTTTCGTTTTCTGAAACAGTTAAACCACGCCTAAATTTTCCGGGAGCAGAAGCCGTCGAATCTGTTTTTGTAGAAGTTGAAATCGTTCCGCAAAAGCTTCGTCAGGAGTTTTCGTCAGTTCCGGTCTCACTGGGTACTGGACGCCCAAAAGTAAGAATTACTCCGGCCAAAGGAAAAATAATCCTCGAAGGACCTGAGGTTGAGATTCGGGCCATCGAATCGAATCTTAAAATTATGGTGCCATTTGACGGACTTAAACGCGGACGTTATCGACTTCGGGCCCAAGTTCCCTTGTCAGGAAAATTGAAGCTCATTTCGATTGAACCGGAGAGCTATTTAGTCGAAGTTCTGCAAGAAGGAGTACGAAAGTGACTAATAAGCGACAACTTTTTGGTACCGACGGAATTCGTGGAATGGCGAACGTCTATCCGATGACTTCTGAAATTGCTCTCAAACTTGGACGCGGACTCGCCACTCTTCTTCGAAGTAAAGGGGATCAACCCAGAATTATTATCGGAAAGGACACACGTCTTTCAGGATATATGCTTGAAACAGCACTCACTTCTGGAATTACAAGTATGGGAGGGTATGCACTTCTGCTCGGACCGCTTCCGACTCCATCTGTCGCTTATCTCATTCGAAGCATGCGCGCTCAAGGAGGCGTCATGATTTCAGCGAGCCATAATCCGTATCAAGATAACGGACTTAAAGTTTTTGGAGCAGATGGTTTTAAGCTCGACGATAAAATTGAAGCCGATCTCGAACGCCTGATGCAATCGGAACATGAAGTGACCGCGATTCGTCCAACACCGGAGCGCTTAGGCCGCGCGAAGAGAATTGACGATGCGCCAGGAAGATATCTTACGCATCTTAAAACTATTTTTAGACATGACTTCGATCTTCAAGGAAAAAAAATTGTTTTTGATGGAGCCAATGGTGCGGCTTACGATTGTGGTCGAAAACTTTTGCAAGAAATGGGCGCAGAAGTCACTTCGCTAGCATGCGATCCAAACGGAATGAATATCAACGCTGATTGCGCGCAAGCGAACCCGAAGGTTCTTGCCGAAACTGTTTTAAAAACGAAAAGTGATATAGGCATTGCGGTCGACGGAGATGCCGATCGGCTTCTAGTGGTGGATGAGACCGGAAAAATTATTTCGGGTGAGCATATTCTCTATAGCATGGCTTGTTTTCTGCGAGATAGCGGCAGGCTTTCGGGAAATTCGATTGTGACAACCACCATGTCGAATCAAGCGTTAGAGAACGCGCTTACTAAGATAGGCATTACAACGCACCGCACTCAAGTGGGTGATCGCTATGTGACAGAACTCATGCGGGAGAAAAATTTTATTTTAGGGGGAGAGAATTCTGGGCATTACGTTTTTCTGGATCAGAATACAACGGCCGACGGATTATTTTCAGCTCTCGAAGTTTTAGCGCTTCTTCATAAAAAGAAATGGAAAGCTTCAGAACTCAGAAAAAGTTTTTCGCTTTTCCCTCAAAAACTTGTGAGCATTCGAGTAAAGGCGAGAGTGCCGCTCGACACACATCCGAAACTTGCTGGAGCTATTAAAATTCTCGAAGAAAAATATCATGGTGAGGGCCGAGTGAACGTCCGTTATAGCGGTACCGAATCTCTACTGCGCGTGATGGTCGAGGGACCGGATATTTTAAAAGTAGAGCAAGATATTTCGGATTTGGCAGCGCTTGTCGAAAAGGAATTAGGAGTTTTGTAAAAATCTCATGATCATTCGACTCGGAGTAAATATCGACCATATTGCAACGCTTCGAGAAGTCCGAAAAGCAAGCTATCCAGATATTTTAGAGGCGGCTCAGATTTGTAAGAAGGCTTCTGCCGATCAGATCACGGTTCACCTTCGGGAAGATCGTCGTCATATTCAGGATCGCGATGTCATTTTGCTAACAAAAAAAAGAATTCTTCCAGTGAATCTGGAAATGGCTTTTATCGACGAGATGGTTAGTTTTGCGATCAAGACGAAGCCTTACTCAGTCACTTTGGTTCCAGAAAGACGTGCAGAGATGACGACGGAGTCTGGTCTTGATTTAAATCGAGTGGAGAAGAAACTTTCTTTATTAAAAAAACTTCAAGCGAAAACAAAAATTTTTGGTTTTATTGATGCAAGTCCTCGTCAAGTTGAACTCGCCGCAGCACTTCAACTGGATGGCGTTGAGTTTCATACTGGTCCGTTCGCACATGCATTTCAAAATGGAAGAGCGAGCAGCGGGCTTAAGACAGAGAT
>JAQBPA010000256.1 GCA_028287765.1 Bacteriovoracaceae bacterium | reverse complement strand
AAGAACAGTGCCTGGCACCACACCTGGCACCGTGCCTGGCACCTTTTTGGAAATTTATCTACTTGCCCAGACCGTCCGATTCAGATTCTCGCTGAACTAGATCGAACTTATTGAACGAATGGCCGTTTGCCGTTCGAATATGAAACATATATCGGCCGGCAGGAATAGACTCTGGAATCATTAGCTTTTGCTGAAACGGATGATCTCCTTTTTTACAAACCGCGCCTTCTTCCACATCCTGCAGAATCGGCAGCACTTCGATAAGGTTTTTACCTGTTAGCATCACGCGAGATTTTTCTATATCGACGTGTTGGCAAGAATCCGTAAACAATCCAAAAACAATTAAAACGGAGCGCTGGCTATTGGCATCAAAAAAAACGACCGACGAATTGATCGGCGCATAATTGAAATCATCTCGTTTTGGAGAATCGGTATGATGAATATGTAAAACTCCCATCGGTTTATCGTGCTTCTTCGTATTCCAAATCGGATAATCGCCTTCTTCAAGCGGCTTATCCACGCCATCGACCATATTATGAATATCAATCGCGTCGTAATAAGCAGTCGTCGACTCTATGCAAGCCCCCGGATATTTAAACGCGGTCATTCCAAAAATAATCTGTCCATTTTTAAGTTCCGCGCGAGTATTATCGACGCGATAACAATTATTTGGAAACTCACCAGCATAAATAAACTGGGGAGTATCATTATCATCAAAGCCTTTTGGAATAAAAATTTGATCAGGTGCTAATTCAAAAGTTTTTCGTTTTTCTTCAACAGGCAAAAAATCAGAAGAATCGCCCGGCGCGCCAATCGTAAGTAATAAAAAGCTGACAGTATGAAACATGAAACACCCCCTCTATTTTTAATCGACTAGGTCCCCACCTAATCGAACACCCTCGGACGTAGTTTACGAGAAATGGGGGAGGGCGTGTCACGGAAAACTTAACTCGAAACTCAGAAATCGGAAAACCAACAGCCGGACCTGCGGAGGTCGACTCGACGGAAATTGGGGGTCGCACGGGGACTTTGAGATACGGCCTGAGTCTTTTATATTCCTTTGATACTTCCTGCTGCCTCCAACCGCTCGTTGGCGAATCGAGCTCTGTCCGACTTGTGAAACTCGCTCTGAGTCTCAAAGTCCCCGCACGCCCCCCAATTTCCTTCGGGCCGACCTCCACCGGTCCTAAGAATTAAATTCCAAAATCCATCGCAAAAGAAAATTAAGATTTCCTATTGATTAGAATTTCTCGATTTGAATTTATAATATTTAATTTATTTAAAACGAGAGCGCGGTGGTAAATTCTTAATTTTCAATTTGGTTTTTGTATTTGTATTAGTGTCCGGGCAGTAGATGAATTGAGGACGGATTCTGGGCTTCGGCTAAATTGAGCTCTGAGCTGGTCTCCAAAAGCATGAGAAAGATAAATTGTCAGCCAGCTCAGGAGTAGCGCAAGGATTGCGACTTAGATTATCAAGCATCAATGGACGATCTCAATTTAGACGGAGCCCAGAATCCGCCCGGAGATTCATCTACTGCCCGGCCCCCCGGCCCAGCATTATTTTACAGAACCAATCATTTTATCGTACAGCCGCTCAAAGTAAGGATTGCCGGTGGCTTTTTTTCGCCACCACTGAATAGGCTCAACTAAATTTCCGTCAAGAGCTGCCGCGGATTCCCAGAAGGTATCTTTGTTCATTAGTTTTGCTAACGCTAGATAGGCCCGAGCTCGATCGTAATCGTTTTGTGAGAGATCGAGAGCTCGGATATAAAAATATCTGGATCGAATGGGCTCTTTTGCTTTTGCTCCGGCGTCGAGTAAAAATCCCACTGACTCACCTTTTTCGATGACGTCTCCATCTTTCCACGGCGCTTGGTTAGGCGATGTCTGGCGTGTCGACTCCCATTTTTGAATCGCTAGATTAAACGTGCTTGAAAGAGTTTGCTCAGGGCAAATAGTCTTTTCGGCGACTTTAAAATCCATAGAAAGACTGTGAGCCACTTCTCCGCATTCTTGATTGCGATGAACCGCGCCGTCTTCCCAAACTTTTAGAACTTCATTTGTTTTTGCTTGGTATTGCTTCAGTTCTTCAGGAGTAAGTCCATCGGGCGCAGGAAGATTTTTTATAAAATCTCTCATACTTAAAGCAATTCCGGCGCGCATCTCGAGAATTTTGGCCATAGAATCTGGAGCGGGTTTTGATTTGTATAATTCAACCGCCAACAGATCCAGTTGCTCGAAGTCCTTTATTCTGGCGGGAACGACCGATCTAATGAGGGAAAATTTAATGGGTTTTAATCTCTCTCTGAAAATTTTTGCATTCTTTAGTAAACGATTTAAACGCGGATCTTCTTTTTCTGGTGCTTTGGATGTTTCGATGCCGTCCCAAAGTTGGAGCGCGCTTTTGGAGGCTGGTGTGGGCAAATTAAGAATTCGTTTTCTGCCTTGAGTTTTATTTAGGGCAAGTTCAATGAGACCGAACTTTAATCTTTGCGAATCATTTAATTCTTTTTCTGCAGAAACCCAAAAACTATATTCTCTTTCTAGATTCACATACTGTTCGGCAAGTCTAATGCAGCGATCAAAAACTTCTTTTGAGGGCTTGAATTCTGCAGGATAGAGTTTCAAAAAGGTGTCACAGCGATCGAGGATTTGAACGTCTTTTCCAATTAAAACTCCATTTAATATAGATTTTTTTGAAACGTCAGAGCCTTTAGGGGCCGAATCAAAGACTGCAAAAAAACGCTTTGATCGCACATCATTCCCGTCCTTCGATTCTAAAATTTCTTGAAAAGTAAGATCCGCGAGTAAAACCTGAAGATCCGTATAGAGCTTTGTCTCCTTCGAATAAGGATAGTTCGAATTGAGTTGAAAAAGCATATCTCGCAAATAAGGCATTTTTGGATTTTTATTGATTGCTCCAATCAGCATTCTTCCTAGATTTTCAAAAGCTGATTCCGAAGGAAGGCCAAGATCTATTCGTTCATATATTTTTTTCTCAAAAAGATTTTGTCTCAGCTTCGCGTAAAAAAATTCGGCGTGCGGCTCTTGATAGAGCTGATCGAGTTGCTTTAACTCACATTTGGC
>JAQBPA010000227.1 GCA_028287765.1 Bacteriovoracaceae bacterium | reverse complement strand
TAATATTGAGTGTTTTTTGTAATATCCAAAATGTCGATTGCAAAGACTCATTTGCTTTCCAAAAGGTAAGAACGATTGCAGCTAATGCAAACGCCTGTATTAGCTCTCTCTATAGATTGGTTAAGTTTCATTTACCTTATCGCTTAAATTTACCATCTAAACGAATGCAGTATTTTCCTCGAGCCGAACTGGACAATGTAGACTGGCTATTAGTTCGTAGAAGTGAAGAAATCGGAAAAAAAGAAGTTGCCATTTTTACTGCGATTGACCGAGGTGGAAAAGAACTTCTAGTGAGTTCGGTCGTCGATGGGGAAGACAGCTCAGTAAGGCTTGGAAAGCCTTGGAGGGAATTTCTCGCTGAAATTAATAGAAAGGGATTGGCCGAGAAAGTTAAAACAATAACCAATCGTCATCTGCATCCGAGTGATCTGAGTGAGCTCAATTTACCAACGATTCACTTTCACTTCTTTACTCCTTGGAAGTCCTACTTCGTAAGGTGGGATGGTATTGACTCGATTGTTTACAGTGGAAATTTGGGCGAGCACCCTTCGCCAGAGGACAAAAAAATATGGCTTTCGGATAAAGAGGAACTCGAAAATTGTGGTCTTCAACATGTCACCTATATCCCGTCATTCGTTTATTTCGATGTAATCACAAAAAAGCCAAAAAAATGGGCGAACGCCATATCTCCTCATATTCGTCATGGACGAGATTATTAATGTAAAGTGCCTGTTAAGCTTAGAATGACCGGTATCGCAGTGGGCGCCTCGATTTTATTCCGCATTAAATTTTGCCGCACTGCGTTGATTTATTTGACGCACTTTCGTCACTTCGATTAACGTAAATTCATCGCGGAGGGAATGCGAAGAAAAGAGGGGGTCGGGGTGATTTGCTTTTCTGGTAGCAGAAAGTTTTTTCAACTTTTCATATTATTAGTCACATTTTTTTTAGGGACTAACGTCTCGTATGCGGCTTTCAAAAAATCGCTGGAAGAAATTCGAGCTGCAGAGGCTTATCGCTATACGGTTAAAATTCTCATGAAAGGAACGTTAGACGGTGAAGAAGCCGCATTTTCGGGCTCGGGTATTGTCGCGTCTTTAAAGGATGGTCAAATATTTACCAATCAGCATGTCATTAAAGAAGCAGGAATGAAGAATGAAAAAATTACGATTCAGATTAATACCGAAAGTGGGTTACCTGAAGAAATTGAGGCTGAGATTGCATTCAAGAGCCAGGTTTACGACTTTGCGATTCTTAAATTTGATCCTTCAAAGCTGAAGCGCGCAAAATCGTTTGTGACTAAGGCAAAGTTTCCGACAGCAAAACAGTATTTGGCTTGCATCTCTCAAGGGGCTGCCGTGATGGTATACGGTAATCCGTTTGGAATTCGAAATAATGCAACGTTCGGAAAAATCACGAGTCGATCGATAGGATCGGATTGGGAAATCTCTAAAGAACTTTCCTGGCCAGAAGAAACTTGGATCATGTCGGATGCGGCCATTAGTAGTGGGAATTCGGGCGGACCTTTAGTTCATTTACAGTCCGGATTAGTGGTGGGCCTGACGACGAAGTCTGTAACGGACGGTCAAAACTTAAATCTCACTCTGCCTATTCTTCCGCTCCTCGAAGAATGGGAGCGAACTCAGATTGCCGAGAGGAAGAATTATATTGCAGTTCGAATGCGTACTTTTGATAAGAAGTATCTCGCGCATGAAGGACTCATGGAACTTGTTGAAAGTAGAATTCCAAGATTCTCAGAATTTTATTCTCAGTTTTTGATGGTTCAGTCAGCTGATCCGTCATCGTCACTTCAATCGGGTGATATTATTTTAACAATCAAAGGAGATGCGATTGGCGACAATATTGAGAAATATCGCCGTCTAGTCCATGAAGCTGACGACGGTAAACTCAGTTTTGAAGTGATTCGAAACAAACAAATTATAAACCTCCAAGTTCCCGTGACCGATCTCCTAGAAGCCAAAAAAGCGAGAAGCGCGCAGTTCGTATCTGTTTCTGGGATGATCGTGCAGGAGATGACGATTGAAGAGAAGGTCGATTTATTTCGAAGCGGCGGAGTGATTGTCACTCAGATCATCGCTGATTCTCTCGCTGCAGAACAACCTTCTGAAATGAAAGTGCCCGAGAGCTCGGTCATCACAGCGATTCAAATCGATGGCACGGTTCACACGGTGAAAAATTTGGCAGAATTTAAGGCGGCCGTAGCTGACGCTAAAAGTGGAAGTGTGATTCGACTCATTGTCCACGAGCCCCTTGATATAAAAAAAGACAAAGACGAATCAGATGAAGAAGTACAAAAAAGGATTCGTCTGAATCAGAATGAAAGAGTCATCTATCTTCCCATCGACGTTGTTATAACAGACACCACAAAAGAAGATTTGTCTGCGCCGAAGCCGTGCGGGGAAGCGCTCGAAGCTATCGCCAAAAAACGAACCTAACTCGCAGGAATGATTGACGAGCGTTTAGCCGACGCGCTAACCCTTTTGTATGGGTTGGGGAGTAAAAAAATTCTGCTGCGCGTTTTCATTTTTAATTGTTATGAATCCTGCCCGAGTTTTTTCGGAAGAAGAAAAAGGGTTTCCTTGCAAGATCCTGCTCTCGGAATTGAGTCCGACAGAGAGTCCGCCGCCAAAGGAACTCGTTGGTCTCGGAACAATTCTCGAAATGACGGATAAAATTTTCATGCGAATTCAAGACGGTGCCCAAATCTCTCGGCCGCAACCGTCGAAGGCACTGCCGGCATACAAAATCAAAGCCCAATTGCTCAATCGCTTTCGCGATGCGAACAAGGGAAAGCCCGCGTCTTACGGAGAAACTCTTTCTTTTATGGAAAATTTGGATCAAAGCCCCGATCACTTTGCATTAAAGCCCGGCATGGTTCTCATGATAAATGGAGACCCAGGTTTGGATTCCTATCTCTTTGGCGCACCCGTGACTGATTTTGCAATTTATCGAAAAGAGGGAGACACCCTCGTTAAAACAGATCTATTTGGAACCGCCGTTTTGGATCTCGTAATTAAATCTACAAAACTCTTAAGACCCAATGAGGTCCCGACTCTCTCCCAACAAAGGAAGAAGACATAGCTGGCCCCCGCGATTTCGGAATTGCTCTGACCCCTTCAAAATGGCCGGTCGTGAAAAGGCTCAGCAAAAGGAAGAAAAAGGGGTCAGAGCAATCTGTTCAGGCCCTAAAAGACCCTTTTAAGGCCTTGTAAGCATGGTTTTATCCGTGATATCTTGAACTTGACGTTCACGTTAAGAGTCTTCAGTTTGCTATTAGAAGCGTAAACCGAGGCCCTATCTTTCGTAGGGTGCCTCTATTAAAGGATGCAGTGTGTTAAAAAAGCCCGTCTATTTAGATTATCACGCGACCACTCCGGTGGACCCTGAAGTGGTCGAAGCCATGATTCCTTATTTCACTTCGGTGTTTGGAAACGCGGCGAGTCGAAACCATAGTTTTGGTTGGTCGGCTGAATCAGCTGTCGAAACCGCCAGAAAACAAATCGCCGATGTGATTGGCGCCAATCCTAAAGAAATTGTTTTCACTTCGGGCGCGACCGAATCCAATAACCTTGCTCTTCGCGGGGTTGCTGAAATGTACAAGTCGAAAGGCAATCATATCATTGTCGGAAGAACCGAGCATAAAGCGGTTCTCGACACGGCGAAGTTTTTAGAAACGCAAGGCTTTCAAATTACTTTTCTTCCCGTGGACGAATTTGGAATGGTTGAACTAAGCGTTTTAGAAAACGCCATCACCGAGCAAACCATTTTAATTTCGATCATGGCTGCCAATAATGAAATCGGAACGATTAATCCGATGGAAGAAATTGGAAAGCTCGCAAAAGAAAAGGGAATTATTTTTCACTCAGACGCCGTTCAAGCGATCGGAAAAATTCCTGTCGATGTTCAAAAATGGAATGTGGATTTGCTTTCTCTGACGGCTCATAAAATTTATGGCCCGAAAGGAATCGGCGCTCTTTATATTCGAAGAAAATCGCCGCGCGTTCGACTGAGTCCGATTATGTTTGGTGGCGGTCATGAACGCGGAATGCGAAGCGGCACTTTGAATGTTCCAGGAATCGTGGGTTTTGGAAAAGCGGCTGAGCTTGTCCTGAAAAATTTATCTACAGAGCCAGAGCGACTTTATAAGCTTCGATCTCGTCTTCACGCAGGTCTTCTCGCGAAACTCGACGAAACAAAATTGAACGGTCATCCCGTGAAACGCCTTCCGAATAATTTGAACGTGAGTTTTGCTTATGTCGAAGGTGAAGCTCTTATGATGGCGATTCCAGATATCGCTGTTTCATCCGGCTCTGCCTGCACGAGCGCAAGTTTAGAGCCTTCGTATGTTTTGAAAGCAATTGGAATCGGCGAAGAGCTCGCCCACTCAAGTATTCGTTTTGGTCTCGGCCGATTTACGACTGAAGAAGAAATCGATTTCACGATCGAAAAAACAGTCGAGGCGGTGAATCGCTTGAGAGAAATGTCGCCACTTTATGAAATGGCAAAAGAAGGAATCGATTTAAAAACAGTGCAGTGGACTGCGCATTAAAAGGAAAAAAATTTATGGCGTATGGAACAAAAGTCATTGATCACTTCGAAAAACCAAGAAACGTCGGTTCGCTCGACGCAAAAGATTCGAAGGTCGGCACGGGGATCGTTGGAGCACCCGAATGCGGTGACGTGATGAAACTTCAAATCAAAGTGAATCCGCAAACTCAAATTATCGAGGATGCTAAATTTAAAACATTTGGTTGCGGCTCGGCGATTGCTTCTTCTTCTCTCGCGACGGAATGGATTACGGGAAAAACAGTGGATGAGGCTCTTGAAATTAAAAACACAGACTTAGTGGAAGAGCTCAGTCTTCCGCCTGTTAAAATTCACTGCTCTGTTTTGGCTGAAGACGCGATTAAAGCTGCCATTTTAGATTACAGAAAAAAGAATCCAGAATCTGAAACGTTAAATATAGCCGTCGAAGGATAATCATCATGAGTAACGTCGTATGTGAACTTACCGAGAGCGCTGGAACCCACGTCAGAAAATTGATGGAGCGACAAAATAAAGCGGGAGCGCTTTTGCGAGTTTCGGTGATGGGCGGCGGTTGTTCTGGCCTTTCTTATAAAATGGCGTTTGAAGATCAACCCGGATCTGGTGACAATTTATTTGAACAACAAGGAATCAAGGTAGCGATCGATCCTCGCTCGGCTCTTTTTTTAAAAGGCCTTGTGATCGATTATCAAGATGGCTTAAACGGCGCAGGATTCACTTACCAAAATCCGAACGCCAAGCGATCTTGCGGCTGCGGAACTTCTTTTTCGGCCTAATCGTGAACTTCTTCAAAATTCTGGACCTACCTTCTCGTCTCAATCTGAATCTGAAAGAGCTCGAAGAAAAATTTTACAAAGCCTCGCTTAAAAATCATCCCGATAAAAATCAAGGAATCGCAGAGGCGACTCTCAGGTCTGCTGAAATTAACGAGGCTTATCGAACGTTGAAAGATAAATGGAAGCGAGCAGCCTATGTCCTCTTATCGAAAGGGCAGAGTCTCGACAGTAAACTTCCTCCAAGCATGGCAGAGATTTATTTTGAAGCTCAGGAAGTCGAAGATTCTCAGGCGCTCGTTGAGTTAGAGAAACGCCTCGTCAAAGAAGATTTAGCTCGAGAAGAGCGACTCCAGAAAAGCTTTGAAGAATTTGACACTGCCACCGATCCATTATCTACTCTCGAAGAAATGAAAACTCTGGTGATTGAACATAAATATGCGTCTTCGATGCTGAGAGATCTCAGGACAAAACTTTCGAAATGAGCTCGAAGCCTTTGATTATCGGAATTGATTTAGGAACGACGAATTCTTTGGTTTCTATTTGCGATGAAAAAGGCGCGCGCATTTTACAAGACGGCGATTCCACTCTCATTCCCTCCGTCATTTATTTTGACGAACAAGGAAAAATCCAAGCAGTCGGAAATCGCGCCAAAACTTTGAAGAGCATCGATCCTTCTCGAATTATTTATTCCATTAAAAGACTCCTCGGACGTGGCCGTGCAGATCTTCCAAAACTTACCGAAGAACTTCCCTTTGATTTTTCTGAGTCGACAGACGAGATGATCAAAATAAAAATGGGTTCTCGCTCTTATACCCCGATCGATTTGAGTGCTGAAATTTTAAAACGCTGTAAATTCGTGGCCGAAAATCATTTGGGCGTTCCCATTCGAAAAGCTGTCGTTACCGTTCCGGCTTATTTTAATGATGCGCAGAGATCGGCGACAGCACTTGCCGGAAAACTTGCAGGACTCGATATCGTCAGAATCATCAATGAGCCGACGGCCGCAGCGCTTGCGTTTGGAATTGGAAAAACGAAAGATCAACGAATTGTTGCCGTCTATGATTTTGGCGGGGGCACTTTTGATATTTCGATTTTAAAAGTGACCGGCGGAATGTTCGAGGTTCTCTCAACGGCAGGAGATACACGACTCGGTGGTGATGATATTGATCAGGCGTTTTTTGAATTTATTTTTAAGAAAATCGGTAAACGCCCAGAAAGTAAAGAAGACGAAGTTCTTCTGAGAGCTCAACTGGAGCGAATCAAAATCAGTTTGAGTGGCGAAGAGAGCATTCAATCGACTCTTCAGTGGGCAAATGAGATTCAGTGGCAAGGCCCCATCACTCGAGTCGAGCTCGAAACTCTGATGACCCCCATCGTTCAAAAAACAATTCGCTGCTGTGAAGAAGCGACTCAGTCGAGCGGAGTAAATCTTTCGGAGATCACCGACGTTGTTTTAGTTGGCGGCTCTTCGCGAATTCCTTTTGTGAGAGCTGCAGTAAAAAATTATTTTAAGCGCGAGCCGAATGCTTCGATGAATCCCGACGAAGTCGTCGCACTCGGGGCTGCCATTCAAGCTTCTATTTTATCTGGAGAGATTGAAGATACGCTGCTTCTGGATATAGTTCCTTTGTCTCTAGGCCTTGAAACGATGGGCGGCATTGTCAGTAAAATTATTCTTAGAAATTCGACGATACCGCTTTCTGTGAGTGAGATGTTTACAACTTATGCCGACTCTCAAACGGCTGTAGATTTTCATATCGTTCAAGGTGAGCGCGAATTTGCAAAAGATTGTCGAAGTCTCGGCCGATTTAAATTAAAAATCCCGCCAGCTCCTGCGGGCATTCCAAAGATTCGAGTGACCTTTTTAATGGATGCAAATGGACTGCTTCGAGTGAGTGCCGTGGATGACAAAACTTTGGCCGTGGCGAGCCTCGACGTAAAACCGACATTCGGGCTAAACGACCATGAGGTCGAGCGAATGCTTCAGGAAGCTTGGGGCAATGCCGAAACTGACTTCCGAATGCGAATGCTTACGGAAGCTCGAAACC
>JAQBPA010000160.1 GCA_028287765.1 Bacteriovoracaceae bacterium | reverse complement strand
ATAAAAATAAAATAATCCCCTGAGAGCTGGATGGTATTTTTTTTAGAAAATCGACGACCTTCTCTTTTTGTAATTCAATCAAAGTCGTTCCGTCAGATGACTTTGCCTGCATGGCTCGCCCTACATCTAAAATAAAAGCGAAGCCCTCTTGAGCCCCACTCATGCGAACTTCTTTTTTAAGTGGCTCTGCAAAAACAAGAACGAGCAGAATGATCAGGGCGATTCGATTGAGAAGTTTTATAATTTCGAGAAGACGAATTCTCTTTTGAGTGGACTGCAAAATTTGACGAAGCAAATAAAAGCCACCAAAATTTTCACGGCGTGTTTGTTTTCGATTCCAGAGAGCAATCAAAATGGGAATCGCTACGGTAAGGCTTCCCCATAAAAATAAAATATTAAAGTAAGTCACATTTCCTCAAAAAATTTTAAAAGCTGCTCTTTGAGCTTACCTTCCTCGGCTTGGAAGGTCATCGAGAAACTCCCCTCTGATAGAGGGGCTTTTAAGCTTTCTTGCAGCTTCTTTAAAACTTTACGATAACGATTCGCTGCCCGTCCTGCGTCAAGAACGAGACGGTCAGACGATTCGAGATCTCTAAATTCCATGACGCCCGAAAAGTTAAATTCTGCTTCTCGAGGGTCCAAAATCTGAATGAGCGAAACATGATCAAAGAGAGACTGCCATTTTTGAATTCGTTTTCGCAGAAGGTCCGCGTCCCAAAAAAAATCAGAAAAAACAACGAGTCGATCGCCACTTCGACCTTCAAATTCTAAATTTTCTGGATTTTCAACTCCCACTTTGTTCTGACTGAGTAAATGAAATGCATCTTCAATAGAAGAATCCGTGTCCGGAAGAAGTCTCCACCGGTCTCCCCAAACTTTCGCTAGAAAAATTAATGCGCCCGCCCAATAGCTCGCCCATTTGAGTTTTTTTTCATAACTCATACTCTTTGAGCGGTCGATCAGAATCGTCCACGAAGTTTTTTCTTCTCTTTCAAATCGATTTACAAAAAACCGGTCCGAAGATGCAAATCTTTTCCAATCGATCCGTCTCGCATCTTCACCAGCTGAATAAGGAAACGTACTATGATATTCAACTCCTTCGCCCCCTCGAGCCGATCGATGAAGACCATCAAGCACGTCTGTCGAAACAAGTTCAATCGACTTTGCAAATTCGATTAGTTCTGAATCCGGGAGTTCGATGCCCATTTTTACTTAAGCACTAAGTTCAAGAATGCGATCGACGACCTGATCGGCAGATCGATCACGAAGACGTCGAAGAACAAGCCGATGTTTTAAAACATAGGGCGCAACCGCCAAAATATCTTCTTCACGAACAGCAAATCTTCCCGAGAGAAGCGCGCGAGCTTTCGCGCCTAATGTAAGCGCTTGTGAAGCTCGCGGGCCCGCACCGTAGCGAATCACCTCAGAGAGCTCAGTCGGCATGGAAGAATCCGGCCGAGTGCTTCGAACAAGTTTCACCGCGAACTCAATCAATTTGTCATCAATCGGAACGCGTCTCACAAGTTTTTGATAGTCGAGAAGATCTTCCACCTTAAGCTCTGGCATCATCATTACAAGATCTTTCGATGTGGTCAGTCTTACAATTTCTTGTTCTTCTTTTTCGCTCGGATAATTCACCGGAATAGAAAATAAAAACCGATCGAGCTGAGCTTCAGGAAGCGGATAGGTTCCTTCCGACTCAATGGGATTCTGTGTCGCAAAGACCACAAAGGGAGGCTCAAGGTCGTAAGTTTTTCCAGCATAGGTCACGCGCTTTTCTTGCATCGCCTGAAGAAGGGCCGACTGAGTTTTGGGAGGAGTCCGATTGATTTCATCGGCAAGGAGAAGCTGACAAAAAAGAGGACCTTCACGAAATTTAAAAATTCTTTTTCCAGATTTCCCGTCGTCTTCTAAAATTTCAGATCCGATGAGATCACTCGGCATCATATCAGGCGTAAATTGAATGCGATTAAATTTAAGCCCAAGCAAATCCGAGAGCGTCGAGATCAAAAGAGTTTTTGCGAGACCCGGAACGCCAATAAAAAGACCATGCCCCTGACAAAGAAGCGTCCAGAATAAGGAATCAATGACGTCATCCATTCCAACAATGGTTGAATGAAGTGAAGTGCGAATCGATTGAAAGGACTTAACAAGTTTCTCTTGAGACTCTAAATCAGTGTTTTCAGCCATATCTTATTTTTGTTGAGTCTGTTTTAAAAAGCCAGCCCTGATTCGTCCTGAACTTTGGATGACGCGCGGCCGACGGTCCTATCCGAGACCTAATGTGCTCGAGTAAGACCATCCAAAATAAAAAGACGCATGAGAACCTGGTAAGGCAAATGCTTTTCTTTGGCGACAGCTTTCAGTTCTTTAACCGTTTGCGGGTCCAAAGCAATGCTGGTTGGAACTTTTCGTCCCTTATAGGCTCGTTTCATTGCCTCTAAAATTTTTTCCGCTTCAAATATTGAAGGCTTATCATATTCTTTTAGTGATTTCGCGTATGATTTTTTCATATAATATTCTTTCCTTCCGTTTTGCAGGTCTTGAGCTAATGGGTCTCACGCGCCCATTTCGAATTGTAAAAACAATATGAAGAAGCCTTCCTCTGTTGGTCGGTCCAATTAAACCCAACCTTTCTTCATCTGATGGCGGACTTTCTTGAACTCCCAAGGGAGCTGCAATGCGACCTCGAAAGACTTCTTCGACTTCTTCCGTTGGAACCGAATGTTTGACAAGACTTTTTACTTCGTTTCCAGCATCCCATTCGAAAATAAAACCTTCCGTTTCTAATATCCATAAGATTAGCCATTCAACAAATCTGAACTGAGCCACTACATGTACACTATACATCAAATATACAAGACAGGAAGGCCTTAATATCCTTCAAAATTTGGGCGAGGATGTCGATTTTCTTCCTTTAAAATTTTTAAAAGCTCGCGAGCGGCGTCTATTCGAGAAATCGGAATAATCATGATATTGTCTAGAGCTCTTGAACGGGGGCCTTAACTGGCGTGCGCCCCGCAAATCATTTCGTCATTAGACGGAAATCGAACTGGGGATTTTTTTGTCGAAAGACGGCGATCTCTTCTTCGAGACCGTCCATAAACGGATTTACAAAGAATGCTTTTAAAAGGTCTTGCCA
>JAQBPA010000145.1 GCA_028287765.1 Bacteriovoracaceae bacterium | reverse complement strand
CGATGCGGTCTTCTGCAACTGGATTGGTTGCTGATAAAATTTTAGTGAGTCATCAAGGCTCCGAACTCATTGTTGAGTCCATTCAAAAAAACACATCCCCGACTAATATTGCGTTTGATTTAATGATTCTCACGGACGAGCGTGACCGATCTGAAACAAGATTAATGGCACATCAAAAACTTGTGCAGATTATTTCTTCCCTTGAAAAAATGGACTTTCATCAAGGGACGGGACTTTTTTATGCGTGGTATTCCTCTGACAGTCTTGAAGTGGCAAACCGAAATGTTTCTTCGATCGATAATCTTCATCTGGCTTTGGCGCTGTGGACCATTACACAAGCGATTCCGCATACGGTACTCGCTTCTCGCGCAGAAAAATTATTTCAAAGAATGGATTTTTCCATTTTTTATGACGAAACAACGGGTCTTGTTTATGGAAACCTTCAATACGACGGCAATTTAAACGTATGGAGTAGAGAGAATTGGACTTATAGTACTCTTTCCGAAACTCGTACAATTTACAGCGTCGGCGTCGCGCTCAATATCTTCCATAAATTTAATCTCAGTCATGCTAATCGAGATTCGGTCAATTCCATGAAACTCGAGGTTTATGAGTGGAATGAAGAAGGCCGTTCTCGCACGATTCCTAAAACTTGGGACGGGGGAGCGTTTCAATTGCTTCTTCCTGATCGCCTAGTAAACGAAATTTTTTATTCGACTCAAATGAAATCGGGAGCAAAAAATTATGCCGATTTTATTCTGGCAAAGGCAGATGAGGACGGACTTCCATTTCCGGCTGCATATTCAGCAACAAGCCTAGGTGTTGAAAGATCCAATTTGTTTCAGGGAGTCATTCCTTATAACGGAAATATCGGGAGTCCCGAACTTGTCTACACTAGTCATAGAGAATTCCAAATGGCGAGTGCTCGCGACCTTTGGGATTCAGCTGTCTCTCCGCATGCCGCGATTTTAAGTTTGCCCAATGCTCGAGAAGATCATCAGACACTCAATCATCTTTTACATTCTCTCTATAAAGCAGAAGATTTAAAATCCGGAGAAGATCATTTATATGAGCCAGGCTTAGGATGGCTGGACAGTTTTTATGTTCGCGGACCCAATCAAGGAAGAGTAGTGCCGGTTCAATTAGCCGTTGATCAAGAAATGATCGCTCTCTCGTTAATTCAAATGCTTTCGAAAGACGGATTAACCCCGACGAGTAGAGCTCTTCATAATGATGAAAAGATTCGAAGCTCGCTAAAATATTATTACGAGCAGCTCGATCAAAAATTTTTAGCAATCCACTAAAGAGCTTTATCAAACAATTGCGCATATTTGTTACTCAATCGAGGCAGAGTGCCCTGGTTTAGGGTTTGCACGGGCTATTAACGACCAAAGTTCGCTTTCAATGCCTGTCATTCCACGGTAGGGTACCAACTTCTGGAGGTATATTTTGGCACGCGATGATCTAGTTCGAATGGACGGAAAAATTTCAGAGACCAAGGGACAAGGGAATTACTTTGTCATTTTGGATAATGGACAATCCGTCGGCGCACGATTGTGTGGCAAAATGCGACGCTTTAAAATCAAAATCGTCGTCGGAGATAAAGTAACTGTCGCCTTATCTCCTTATGATATTACTCATGGGCTGATTACTCAGAGGCTATGAGGCCCTGTCGGGCGGACTAAGTTTTTTATCAAAAAACTTAACTAAAAACTTTCGATCTGGGAGCTGGGGGTCGGGCGGGAGTCGAATTGCCGGGCGAGCTCGAGCGGGGCCTCGGTGAGAAAACTCGCTCATTGCGATTCATATAAAAACAGAACTTAGTATGAGTGCTGCTTCGTCGGCATAGGTCTTCTTTCTCTCGCATGATTTACTTGCCTGCCTCAGGAGTTTTTCACCTAGGCCCCGCTCGAGCTCGCCCGGCAATTCGACTCCCGCCCGGACGCAAAAACGAATACAAAAACTTAAAGCAAAAAAGAGAAATCCGGAAATCTGGATTACGAATTTGTTACGAAACAAAAATTGGAATTTGTATAAAAAAACTTTGGCCTTATCTTCGTAGGAGTTTTTCTATGATGATCATCAGCTTTTTTTCGAGCTCTTCTGCTTTGAATGGTTTCAGAATGTATTGATCTACGCGGCTTTGTGCTGCTTGTTTGATTTGTGTTACGTCATCGACGGCTGTGATCATGACGAAGGCAGTGTTTCTGAGTTTGCCGTTTTTACGAATTTTTTCTAAGAGTTCAATTCCGGTCATTAGCGGCATTCGCCAATCGGAAATGATGATATCGTAAGGATTTTCTTGAATCATTTTGGCTGTACATAAACTGTAGGCGTTCTCGCCGTTGTTACTTGTGTCGATTTGGTCGAAACCCATTCCTTTTAGAACATCGACAATGAACTGCACCAATATAGGCTCATCATCGACTACTAAAAAACTTAGATTTTTTTGATTTTTCTTCATTGAGTTGCGATATCCCTAATAAGAAAATCTGAAAAGAATACGCTTTTGATTTGACCGTGACTGAGAATCCGATTGATTCGTCCGAGGATTTCATTTTGAAGCGCATGTGTTTGTGCCGATCCGTTAAGGTCGCCTGCTTTTTTTGAACTGAATAGCATCATGAGGTCATCTCGAATGAAAGCTTCTTTTACCGTCAGTTCCGTTCTGGTTTTTTCGTTTTCGATTTCAAAATTGACCGTTATTTCTAATACTTTTGATTCAGGTTCTGCTTGAACATTGGTTGAAATAGGTGCGAGTCGAAAAGTGGGATCGGGCAGTGGCGTTTCTTTTGGAATCGCTTTTGCGGCTTCTTCGGCTCTTCGATGATCGATCATCGATTTGACGGCAAAGAAGCCACCTCCGAAGATTAAAATCTGAGATACGACGATAAATGTTGGCACAACCGAAACTTTACTACCCATTTTTTTTATGGGTGCCACTGTGGGCGCGTTTGCACTTTTTGTTTCTTTTTTAACAAAATTTACGTTTGGATCTGCCACGGCTAATTGTCTCGTGTTTAAATCTATGGGGCGGAGCAGCACCGGGCCTTGAACATGGGGAAGTCTTTAAATCGTTAAATTTTAATAATGATTAATGAATGGTACTACAGAGTTCCTTTCGGCAATATGGAGCCCAGTGAAACGACAGTTCTCGATCGTTCGCGCTCTTCGCCATCGCAACTATCGTCTTTTTTTTGGCGGACAAAGTGTTTCTCTCATAGGAACTTGGCTCACGCGAGTGGCAACGAGTTGGCTTGTGTATCGTCTGACGCACTCAGCACTTTTATTGGGTGTTGTTAGTTTTGCAGGACAGTTTCCTACTTTTTTGCTCTCGCCGATTGCTGGTGTGCTTGTGGATCGTTGGAACAGATACAAAGTTCTCGTGATCACGCAAATTCTCTCGATGCTACAGTCGGCCGCTCTTGCGGTGCTGACACTGATGCATATCATTACGATTCCCGAAATATTAGCGCTCAGTATTCTTCAGGGACTTATTAATGCCTTTGATATGCCGAGCCGTCAGGCGTTGGTTGTTGAATTGATTGAAGACCGAAAAGATCTTCCCAATGCGATTGCGCTCAACTCTTCGATGGTCAATATGGCGCGACTCGTGGGCCCTTCTGTTGCGGGAATTCTTATCGCCACGACAGGTGAAGGCGGTTGTTTTACGATTGATGCTATTAGTTACCTTGCTGTGATTGCGTCCCTTCTCATGATGAAACTTCGTATTCATCCTGCGCGTCCTCACGGAAAAAAAATTGTTGCTGAACTCTCGGAAGGCTTTCAATACGTTCGGCGGTCACAAGCTTTGCGCTCGGTGCTTTCTCTCCTCGGACTCATTAGTTTAATGGGAATGCCTTATATGGTTTTACTTCCGATTGTCACAAGCGAGCAGCTTCACGGCGGTCCGTATACTCTTGGATATTTGACGGCAGCTTCTGGTTTGGGTGCGCTGATCGGAGTGCTTTATCTCGCTTCAAGAAATTCTGTGATCGGTCTCGCAAGAATCATTGCGGGTTCTTCTGCTGTATTTGGAATGGGAATTATCGTCTTTTCTTTTTCTCATTGGGTCTGGCTTTCATTTTTAACGATGTTTATTTCTGGAATGGGAATGATGGTTCAAATGGCCGCAAGCAATACGATTCTTCAGACGATCGTCGACGAAGACAAACGGGGGCGCGTGATGAGTTATTTTACCCTCTCGGTAGTTGGAATGACTCCGTTTGGAAGTTTGCTGAGTGGAGTGCTTGCAGAACAGATTGGGGCTACTCGAACAATTCTCTTAAGCGGGTTTGTTTGTTTACTCGGCGCCATCGTTTTTCTAAGAGATCTTCCAAGGCTTCGAGAAAGTATCAGGCCTATTTACCGACGGCTGGGAATTCTTCCACAAATTAGCGAGAGCATTGAGCGCGCCAGCGAATTGAATATTCCTCCCGAACATTGAAGTAAGACTCCTTCTCTAAACTTTAAATTGGAGTATTCTTAAATCACGTGAAAAACTGGTTCAATTTATTTTTTTTCACCATCTTAGGGCTTTTTGCTTTCATGGCGATTTTGAAACTAATTCCTACAGGGTCAAAGACAAAGCAAAATATAATAGTGGATAATTCGATTGAAATTCAACCGCTCGATTGGGGAATGCTTCGTGAGCTTGATTGGAAAACGGGAAAAGCATCCGCCGGATTAAAAAAGCTCGAAGGAAAGCGAGTTCGCATTCCTGGATATATGGTTCCTTTTGAGGACGATAAAAGGGAAGTGACGGAATTTTTACTTGTTCCAAGTCCACAAGCCTGCATTCATGTTCCTCCACCTCCGCCCAATCAAATGATTTACGCAAAGATGCTAAAGCCGACAGAATTTCAGTGGGGCTATCGTGCGATTTGGCTTGAAGGAGTTTTGAAACTAACAGAAAATAAAAGTGCTTACGGTCGAGCTTCCTTTGAAATGCTCGGACTTGGTGTTCGCCCTTTTGTTCCGAGCGATGTAATGCAGAAGAGTGTAAACGGATATTAAATTTAAAAGGAGATTCAATGAAAAAAATGATGAGAAATCAGACG
>JAQBPA010000126.1 GCA_028287765.1 Bacteriovoracaceae bacterium | reverse complement strand
CTAGCCTATGATAAAAATGGAGAAGAGCGACCCGAAAAGGTCGTCGTCTATTTTCCAGATGCGTGGTCCGCCATCAGAACGGCAGCAAAATGGAATAAAAAATATTCAGAGAAGACTCCGAACGTGGAGCTGCCTTTTACATTCAAAGCATCTTCACCTGTCTACGTCGGAGTGGATCGAAGCATTCCAGGAGTGGGTGCAAAATCTTCTCGCCAATTTATGACGGAAAGCCTCGCCGAAGCATTTTCGATTTTTGGTTTTCACAGAGAATCAGTCTCGAAAATAATCGCTTACGTAAAGTACCGGGGGTACGATCCTGAGTTTTATTTGCCGCAAGACTTTGCGGATAGGTATAGAAAAAGTCTAGAACGCTTGCGCGGCTCATCTCCAATCAATGAGCGACCGTAATTAGGAAAAAAGTTTTCCCGCTCAATCCATCCAACTCGACTTCTTATCTTTCGTGGAATAAACATTCCATATATGTGCGGTCGCTTCTCAACTCCAGATGAAGCGCTAGTCATGCTCGACGTCTTCGGCGAATGAATTAGTCTCAAAAGTTCATGACAGAATGCCTGATATTATCGGCAAGGAAAATTATAAGGCTTGGTTAGATCCTAAAACTGAAATTACTGAAGTTCAAAAACTTCTTTTCCCTTATCCATCAGAACAAATGGAATTTTATCCCGTATCTATAATTGTGAACTCCCCGACCAACGATGCTTCGGAATGTATTCAGCCAGTCAAACTTGAAGAAAGCAAATGAGACCCAATTTTACTTGGCCCACATTTGGCTTCGTTTCGTAATTTTATTTTTTTTATCAGGCAATCCGGGAATCGATTCGCAATTTCAATTTTCACAATTGCAGCTCTAATTTTACCAAGGATTTTTTCCTCCAGCGAGGCGCCCGAGAAGCGCAGCGGTGGAATTGACCCTTGATGGGTCATTCCGCCCGAGCATCGCAGAGGCAACGAAGTCTGTAGGGAAAAAGCCGCCGCGGAAAATTCGGAGAGACACTCGAAGGAAAAAAGAAAGCTCCGGTGGGGCTTTCGCCTGAGAGAGTTACGGATTGTCGTCTGATGACTATGCCTACCGAACGTGGGCAGAAATGGCGGGCACGAATAGATGACTTTATAACTGAGTGTCTATCGATTGCGGCTTAAATCTTACCCGCCAACTGAGTCCAACCACGTTTCTCCAAATCACTTTTGAGTCGGTCAATTTCCCAATCGGGATCTAAAAACGGGAAAGACCCCTTAACCAGAATTTCGAATTCTGGAATTTTTTCTTCAGGGCAAATTCCGAATGCGACATTCTGCCAGCTAAACTTGAAATTTCCGACAACTCGCCATTCTCTTTCCCATCGAAAATCAACTTCTTTGGTTGGTTCAAGAATCTTGGGTCCGTAGGGTTCACAAAGAGCCAGAATATGCCTTGTAAGACTGTGCATATTTGGATTGCCAAGACTCTCTATCGTTTTCTGAATGGCTGTTTGCCGTCTATCATAATAAAAAACAGGATGTCCTCCGCTGGACCGCATATGTTCAACGTCAAAGGCTAATCCGAATTTCTGATATCGATTTGTTTTAAGGCTCCAGTTCTTTGGGTCCTGCGTTGCTCTGTAAAATGACGGCAGCTCGCGCAAAGGAGTTTCTGAAAAGCAAACGCTCATGAGCCATTCAGGCGGGATGTCCAACTTTCTATTTTTGGAGACGTTGATACCAATGACCTTGAAAACCCCAAACGGAGATCTAGCCAACAAGGTCGGAGAAGGACTGGTCAAAATCTTCCTGAGCGAATCCTCAGCCATAATAGTTTCCGAAGGACCATACAGATATCGGCCAGCGTAATTTGAAGAATCCATCTCACGCCACGCCTCGTAACTTCCGTTTTTGGTCAGATGGATCAAAAAGTTAGAAAGGTCCGATCTTTTCTTTCTGAAGAAATCCAACAGGTTAATGCTCATCCCTTTTTTCACATCTTGAGGAAGGCATGAAAATCGCATAGAAATCAAGCCTATGGTAAATGCAAAAAAGCTAGATACATTCATCCTCAGAGACAAGTTCAACCTTAGCGCTGAGGCCCTTACTCAAGAGGCGCAGGCGTCCGCCGTCCGCCGATCGGAGATTATGGGTTGGACCGATGTATCCATCCGTCCATTGGATGCACCCGTTACCATAGACGGTGAATACAAATGCTTTAGTTTTGAAGTTTGGGGTGTGGAGTCGAGTGTAATCACGGCAGGACAGGGTGCTAGTAAGGACAAAAATTTTTCCTCAACCTCTGGTATTGCTGCACCAGAAGTTAATTCATAAGAATCAGATGAAGGCGAAGAAATGCTAATGAATTAGCTCGTCAGAAATTCGTTCAGTCCGTTCTGGCAAATTCGCACATTGCGATGAATCAAACGAATGACTGATGCATCAGCTTCATCTTTTGTGACATAGGTATATTTCGGAATCGGTAGAGAAAGCAGCTCATGAGCAAAATTATCGTCGGCGGGTTCTCCAATTGGCTTCACTCCAATAACAATGATTTCTTCAGCATTTTTTGCGATTGTTAAAGCGTCTTGGCGTACAAGTTCGAGAGTTCGTAAGTTTGCATCAGATTTTTTACCTCTAGTATAGTTTGCCATCACTGGGAAAACGACATGCGAGGAATCAACTTTTGTAAGAACATTCGCGGCTCCTGGCAGGCCAGCAAAAACAATTGGATAGACAGGATTTGGATTTCCTTCTTCATCAAAGTCATAGTGTGTTGGCTGTCCTCGATCATCTTCTGGCGCCGGTTCGTGGTGAAAAATGCGATGGTCAGGCTTTGCAAAAAAGTTGATTGACCCATGGGGTTTGTAGATCCGAACGCCGGGTTCTTTTGACTGATCCTGGCCCAAACTGAATGGAAAATGTTGATACTGAAGTGCAATGTCTTTTCGCCTGAATGCTTCTTCAAACAAAAGATCGTAATTCAATGAAATTACTGTCCAGTCGCCAGAACCGATATTCAGCTTATCAAGCAAATCATCGTACCCATCTGGTATCGATCGACACCCCAAATCGATTTCTGTATTCCGCTTTTCGGAGAGATCAGAAAAGCAAATTTGCAAAAGTCGCTGCAATGACACACGATCATCTCGATCAAGCATAGAAACTAGAGTTTCAAATCTATTTTCGTTTGAATGCTTTTCAAGAACCTTGCCACCTTCGTAAATTATTTGGTGGAGTTCCACCAAATAGGCTTCTTTTTGCAAAAGAGGTATTTGTTCTCGCAACCAATCACAGAGTTGAAGACCCAATGGTGGGCGTTTGGAATGAGTTGATCTGGCTCCCAAAGAAGCGCCTGCGCCAATAAATAAAATCCTCGTTTTCCCAGCCATCCTGAACCTTTGCCTCTCGAAGCAATAGATGCTTTACCTTAAAGCTATGTTATCGCAGGCAGCCGAAAAAATTCAAACCGGAACGAGCACTAATATTTTTATTGATGCAAATGTATTCGGAACACTCCTTTCAGGGGGCCAACCTGACTTGGAGCTAAGTAAAATTTTAACTTATGCAGTACTTAGCCAGAACAATAAACTAACCCTTATAGGTACAGAATTTTCACTGCTAGAATATTTAGGTCTTCCAAACTTACAACATCCCCCTTTGCCGGAATTTAAGAAGATGCCTGAAGGATTTAATCTTTACCAAATTGATGCATTTCTCTTCCGCCAAGCCCTTGAATTTTATCAAACATGTCCCGAACTAAGCTTGGCTGTTTTAAAAAAACGAGCCGATGATCGGCGGCAACATATATCTAATGCGAGTAAAAAATTCTTCGATAGTTTTGTTACTGATTTTTTGACAGTTACGACCGTCGAGAGACTTCACGTAAGGCTAGCAATGGATTTTGCGCATGAGTTGAATTATCCAAAAGAAAAGTGGGACGAAGCTTGGAAGAATACCGTCTATGACATTCAAGATCATTTCGAGCAAGGGTTGCCGTTTCCGATGTTTCGTAGAGCAGCACGATTGAGCATGAACATTCTGAAACAAAGAAAGCATCTGAAGACTAAAGGAACAAAATACGAACGAGATACAACCTGGAAAGCCCTTGATTTTAAGCCATTCAGAGATCGTCTGGATGGCGATGTGATTTGGCATGGAGTAATGGGTCTGCGCAAAAACAAAACTACTACTCCTGTACATTGTTTTACGTCGGATCCAATTGAGAGAGTAAAACTTAAAATCGTTATTATGAGAGTATTTGCATTTAAGTGTCATGAAATGGTGGCGGCAGTTAAAACCAATGAGCAAACACAAAAAGTTTTTCGAGGGATTAATCCAGAATATGGATACATCCACTGTCTCGAACCAAAGACACTCAGGGTGCTTGAAACAATAGATGTACGAGGATTTTTAAATTTACCTGCGGGAAATTACGAAAACTAACATTATAGTCTCATCGAGCACCTCAAAATCTCAGGGCTTTCTTCAATCGGCATTTTCGCTAAATATGGTTTTATAGAACTCGTACAACACGCTTCAAAAGGATTTCTTGTTCCCGTGTTCCCATGTAAGGGACGGGAACAATAAAAGTTCTGAAATGTGCCTTCAAATTTCTCTCATCGAATTTTTGCACTCTCTAAAAGAGAAAAAAATTCCTGACGCTTCAGAGGAAGTAAAGCCTCAACGTGCGACAAAATGTATTATCGGAAAGAGAGAAGGATATTATTGTTAAGGTGTGTCG